>JBCCUW010000323.1:0-5384 GCA_039196385.1 Pseudomonadota bacterium | reverse complement strand
TCCTTCTCAACCACTCGTGTACAACCTTTGAAATCATCCCTGAAGAGGAGTTGTGCCATGACAGATCCCGGCCCCCATCACCTTGCTGCACAACCCGTGATTATGCAGCCGACCGGGGAGGCGGTACCCAAACCCTTTTCAGGGATGATTTCAAAGGTTGTACACGAGTGGTTGAGAAGGAGCAAACACCAGATTTGCATTAGCAGCTCTCATGTAACATTATAGGTTACATGAAAAAAGACAGCCGACTTTCGCGAGCGCTGCACGTCATCCTCCATCTTGCCGAGTCAGAGGTCCCGGCGACGTCCGAGCGTCTTGCAAAAATTCTGCAAACCAACCCTGTGGTTGTACGCCGCCTCCTGGCTGGCTTGCGCGACCAAGGTATTGTCTACTCGCATAAGGGACATGGCGGTGGTTGGCAGCTGGCTTGTGATCTGCAAACAACATCCTTGCGAGATATCTATCGCGCCATCGGCAGTCCCGGCTGCATTGCTCTTGACCATCAAGAGGAAAATTCCACCTGCCTTGTCGAACAGGCTGTTAACGTGGCGCTGGGTGACGCATTCGACGCGGCAGAGCAACTGCTACTTGACCGATTTGAGCAGGTTACCCTTGCTACGCTCAGCGCAGACTTCAACGCACGGTACGCGCTGATTGCCAGCAAGGAGTAACGTAGCATGACTGAATCAAATCCTTTTGTTGCCATGTTCGAGAGTCCTGACAGCGCAGCAAACTATGCCGACGGTCCAGCAAAATTCACACCCGGCTTTACCGACATACATCGGATGGCAGGCGTATTGATACGCGAACGCGCGCCAGACAACGCTCACGTGTTGGTGCACGGAGCTGGTGGCGGTCTGGAACTTGCTGCGTTTGCTGGGGCGAACCCCGGGTGGACCTTTGTTGGCGTTGATCCGGCACGCGCGATGCTTGACGAGGCACGCAGAAGATTGGGTGAAAACACAGCGCGGGTCCGCTTCCACGAAGGATATATTGATGACGCGCCAACCGGACCATTTGACGCGGCCACCAGCCTCCTGACACTACACTTCCTTGAGCGTGATGCGCGCATTCAAACCATCGCCGCTATTGCAGAACGACTTAAATCAGGCGCACCCTTTGTCGCGGTGCACAGCAGCTTCCCCCAGGATGAAACCGCACGGGAACAATGGTTATCACGCTACGAAGCATTTGCTATCGCATCCGGCGCCAAACCCGAGATGGCCGCAGCGGCGCGGACTGCCGTTGCTTCTAACCTGCCCATTCTCGCACCTGACGAAGATGCGGCAATTCTAAGCCAGGCAGGACTGAGCGGAGTCACGTCGTTTTACGCCGGGTTCACCTGGCACGGCTGGATAGGTTACGCACCCTGAGGTGCTTTTCCCGAACGCAGACAGTTCATTGACGCGGGTATTGCATACCCTGTTCACTACCGGCAAATCCCGCCGTAATTTCCAGCACCGTGTGGCCATGATGTACTTTGCCAAACTCGTCTTCTGCACGCACGGTGATGGTGTAGGTACCTGGCGCCAGGTTGTCATCCAGATCACCTTCAAAGAGGTGGGTTGAAAGGGTGGCTTCAACCCAGGTTTTCTTTTCTGCGCGATGACGCTCGTATTGTTCCACCATGTAGGGATCTTTTCGCAGGGTGCGCTTGAGCGCCTTGTATTCGCCATCGTCTATGCGATAACTGACCTTGGATTTTGGCCCCCCGTCAAACAGGTTAACCAGTATGGCCGCTGCGGCCAGCTCGTCCTGGGACAAGCGACCGTCCAGAAGCTGGCCAGCCTTAAAATCACGAATGCCGTCGACGCGCAGCTGATGATGCGCCACATCAAAGACAATACGCATTTGATAATCTGCGGGCTTACCCGCCCCTTTGAAGCGCACTGCCACATCAGTCGAGTCAACTTCAAGGATATGATAACCGTTGGGTGTGCCGTCACGTTGATCGCTCACCGCGATACCGCGCTCATCAAACGGCCCGCTCCACCAGGCCCCGGAAACCGTTGCCAGTACATGGTGATGAAATGTACCTGGCCCTGAAAAGCCCTCTTCTTTGCCGAAGTAAACATGATCAGTGGTGTGCGTATGCCCAGCGACAGAGTAGAGGTTAGGCCGACCGGCAAGCAGCCGGAACAACTGCTCGCGATTACCAGTTTTATAGGCGCCATTTTCACTACCGAGCGGCGCGTGGGTCGCCACAAAAATCAGGCGGTCTTCGTCTACGTATTCCAGCTCATTCGCCAGCCAGCGGAGTTGTTTACGCGACAGGCTTGTCTCGTAACCCCCATTCCCGCGCACATCGCCCGGGTCCGCCTCGCCGTTGCCTTGATAATCAATGTTGTCGAGCACCACAAACAGCGCGTCTGCATACTCGAACGCATAATAAGGCGGGCCAAAGAAGCGCTTGAAGGTTTCCAGCGAACCTTCATCGTCGGCAGCGGCAAAGTTGATTTCGTGGTTGCCCGGGACGTTGTACCAGGGCACCCCGATCTGGGCGATCAAAGCATTATAGCGCGGAAACATCGACAAATCGTCGAACAGGATGTCACCCATCGTCATTCCAAACGCGGCGTCGGTACCAATCAGCTCCGCGACCACGTCATCACGAATATAGTCTAGCTCCCGGGTTGTCTGGGGCTGGGTATCGGCAAACAGAATCGCTTCGAACCGGGCTGGTTCAGTGCGCTGGATCAGCGGGAAATTGATGGCGTCCGGCAACGCACCGGTTGGCGCGATACCCGCGTAACGCAGTCCGGGAGGCGAACCCGCCGGCTGATGAATGTAATAAAACTGGGGCAGCATATGTCCATTCACCGGCGTCGCATAACCGCGGGGTTTGGTGATGAACAGAACGGTTTGCTCATCGACTGAAATTGAATAGTCACCCTCATCATCGGTAATGGTGACCTCCTCCCCGTTGCTGACCCGCACCCCGGCAACCCCAGCTTCACCCGCGTCGAGCACGCCGTTCTGGTTAGTGTCAACAAATACCCGGCCTTGGGCCGTTTCCGCAGCCGCAACGTTGGTTGTTAATAAAACTGAAACAATCAGAACCAGATAACGCACTTACTCTCCTCCGCGTTTGCCACATGTTGGACTCTAGAAGCGCCATATGAACACCCGGTGACAAAAAGTTCCAGCCCCTTGCGGATCTGCCTATAATCTTTGCTGTTCACACGGGGAGAGCAGCAAGTGTCGACGGCACGCCCAACGCAACAGATCCAGCCGCCCCCGCTGGGGTCAATCAGCCAGGTCGCTTATGTGGTGCAGGATCTGGATGCCACACTGGCCCACTGGGTCGATGTGCTCAGGGTTGGGCCCTTTTTTATTTTTGACCACGCCGAAATTGAACATCAGCGCTATCGAGGCGGCCCGTCCGACATCGACGTGACGTTGGCTGTCGCCAACTCGGGTGATATACAGATCGAATTGATCTACTGCGAAGACGACGCGCCATCAGTTTATCGGGAATTCCTCGATGCTGGCCGATCAGGTGTCCACCATGTTGGACTGATGCCCGAAGACTACGCTGCAACCTGCGCCGCGTATCTCGCCCTGGGTCATGCCGCAGCCTTCGAGTGCCGCATTGCGGGCACCGACCTGGTGTACTTCGACACGGTCGCCGCACTGGGGCATTTCACTGAGCTATGGGATCGTAGCGATTCATTTATTGCGTTCCAGCAGCATGTTAAGTCCGCTGCATATCACTGGGATGGCAGCAATCCGGTCAGACGTGGCGCCATCTGATCCGGCAGGTCAGGCGTCCCACTCGATGAGATAGCCCCGGTCATCGCGCAGTTCCGGGCCTGCCACTCGCGCCCGGCCATCACCAAATGGTGCATCCCGATCACGCAAAGCAGCCTGTAATCCTTCTGTATTGATCTGTTTGAACACGTCCAGCGCCGCCTGGGCCGTGTGCGCGCGGGCATCATTTTCTGCCGCCAGCCGCTGCAGCACCTGAGCACCCATCAGCTCCATGCCAACATTGATGATGCGTTTATTTGCGGACAACATTTCCGCATCAATCCAACTCATCCGGTCCGCCAGGCCCTCCACTTCCGCTTCCAGATGCGCTTCGGGCACAGACTTCAATACCAGACCAATACGGGCGGCGTCCTCACCGCTTAAGGTATCACCCGTTAACAACAAGCGTTTAGTCCACTGTGGTCCGCAGTGATACAGCCACATCTGGTTTGGAGCTGCGCCCATGTTGCGCAACGCCGAGTAACCGATATTGGCGTTATCCGCGCAAATCAGGATGTCGCAATACAACGCCAGGTCCGTGCCACCCGCCAGACAATGCCCATGTATCTGTGCAATCGACGGCTTGTGCATTTCGGTGAGCGTACGCAGGCCGCGTTGAAACCGTTCAATCTGCCAGGCATCGTCATCTATACCACGGCCCCGGCGACGCTTAACACCGTCGTCGATGCGCCGACCGCCGGCCGTCAGATCGTAACCTGCGCAGAACGAACTGCCGGCACCGCGGATGATCACACAATGTACCGCCTTGTTATCATCCGCCTCCCACAACGCGTCACGCAGTTCCTCCACCAGATCGATGGACAGCGCGTTGCGTTTGTCAGGACGGTTCAGCGTGATGCGGGCACGACCGCGCTCTACTTCATACTGGATGTGTTTGTATTCTGCTTGGGACATGTTGAATTGGCTCCGAGGATAAACAATATGTCCATATTATTGTGCCCAGGCTCACAATGTATAGACACGTCGCGAATCAAATTCGGAACCGGATCACTCACATTTCTCCCGCACCAATCATGCGTTTGACCTGCTGCGCCTGCTCCAGCGTAGCCTCCCGATCTCGTAATCGAGCAAGATTGGCATAGGGTCGGGCCAGGCGATGATTTGTCGCCAGTTGATCGCGATGCCGGTGCAGAAAGTCCCAGTACAAGGTCGTAAACGGACACGCGTCAGCGCCCACCCGCTTCGCAGGATTAAACTCACAATCCCTGCAATAGTCGCTCATCTTTTTGATATAGGCTCCACCGGAAACGTAAGGTTTCGTCGACAATGTGCCGCCATCTGCCCACAAGCCCATGCCCATGACATTAGGCACCATGGCCCAATCCGATCCATCAATATAGCGCGCCCGCATCCAGTCGCGCACCGCTACCGGATGAATGCCATACAAGTTGGCGAAGTTAGACAACACCATTAACCGCTGAATATGGTGCACATAGGCGCGCTCCTCCAGACCGTCCAGAGCCTGCGCCAGGCAGTTCATGCGCGTCGTGGACTCACCCCGCCAGCTTGGCGGCAGTTGACGCTGATGCGCGAGGACATTCACCTCCCGCAGCTCCGGTTTCAGCCAATAGATACCCCACATGTACTCCCGCCAACCCAGCACCTGTCTCAGC
>JBCCUW010000322.1:0-5411 GCA_039196385.1 Pseudomonadota bacterium | reverse complement strand
TCTGCGTACGCGCGCTTGTTCGCGTCGGTCGGTTCAAGCTGTTTATAGGGTGCCATACGGCCGTTAGCCAGATTCGAATTGTGCGGGATAGTCAGGTATTCACAGCCACTCTCAGCTTTGCAGACCTCGTCCAGACCTGCCCAGAGTTTGCTGTCGATGGGTGCGTCCACATAACTCACTGGCAGCGGTGGTACGTTGCTGTCACGGAAAATCACGTTGCGGTGATAGTTCGACGTACCCGGTGTGCCAGTATATTCGTACGCGATAAAGCTGGAAAATTTACAAGGCGAATTCGCGGCATTGGCGGCGTCCTGGATGTCCTGCCAGGGCTGTCTAGCAAAGTCCAGACACAGGCTGCCATCTTCGCCACAGACTGCCGGGATCCGGGCCGGGGTTTCGGTCGTGATGACGGTACCCAGCATCATCATGCCCTGCCGTTCATCAGCACGGTACTGAATACAGAATGGCGTGTCATAAACCGCAGAGCCTGCCGTGCGGCACAATGCCCGCTCACCCAGAAATTCGCCATGATCGGTCACTGCCAGAAAGTCCAACGGACGGTCGATGCGGGTTTCACCCACCGGTTGGCCGTTGTCATCCAGCGGAAAAAACGGAATTGCTTCACCCTGCGCATAGCGATGGGCATCCGCTGGTGTCGCGCCGGTGCTATTGGCTGCAGCATCAAACGAATAGCTGGTGTGGACGTGCAAATCGCCAAACAGCGCTTGCCCTTCGGCCACATAGTCGGCACAGGTTTCAGCGCTTTCGGCCCCCGCATTGGTCACTGCTGCCTCAGCGGCGGGTGGTGGCGAAGTAGATGGCTGCGTGTCTGCCTGTTCACAGCCGCCGAGCAGCACCAGCGTGGCGCCCAGCCCCCAAAAAAGACCGAAAATAGATTTGTTTTGCATGATCCCCTCCAATCATCCACAACAACAGGCTGCGCCGCCCTGGTAGCGCAGGCCAAGGCCAGCCAACCGTTGTGCTCAATCAGCCTCAAGCGCCAGTTTTGCGCCTTTGATGGCGCCGGCATAAATGCCGGTGGCGGTGTTGATCGCCTGCTCTTCAGGCACACCCCTGGGGACAAAGGTTCCGGTCCAGTCCACTGTACTGGTACCATCACCATCGTCGCTTATCTGCACCGTTGCAGAATAGTCCGAGAACGGCAGCGGGCTGTCATCATTGATGATGGAATAGGCAAACGTCCGCGCCGCACTGTCGTGGATGTCCAGACGCTCAACAACCGTGCCACCACCCATGGTGATGTTCCTGATCATACCGACCCCTTCTCCTTCGTACGTCACCGCCTCGATGGGCCCACCCGGCTGAATACTGGAGAAGTTGCTCAACACCTGCCAGAGATCATCTGCGCTGGCGTTGATTTTCTTGACGACTTTCGCCTCTGACTTTTTGGCTGAACTGGCTTCGGCCATAATTAAAACCTCCCGGAAATTTCCCTGACTCGCAGTGTACGCCGAAAACGCGGCTGCTCACAAATACTGACTTCCGGTGCGCTTTCACGTACCGTGGCCGCCCTATTTCATCAAGGACTTATGTTGCAACAGGCCGTCTCCCAGCGCTCCATTGTTACCGCAGAAAGCAAACGTCTGCTGGTCATTGGCGCCCCATTAATGGGCGCACAGCTGGCCCAGATGGGCATGGGTGTGGTTGATGCTGTCATGGCCGGGCAGTACGGGTCGGTGGACCTGGCGGGTGTCGCCCTGGGCGGCAGCCTGTTCTGGCCGATCATGATGCTGGTCATGGGTCTGGTGCAGGCGGTTACCCCGACGGTCGCGCAACTGAACGGTGCCGGTCAACAGCGGGAAATCGGCGAGGTGATCCGCCAGGGATTGTGGCTGGCTCTGGGGGGTGGACTGCTGGCGGCGTTGTTACTCAACAACGTGGCGCCGGTGTACGTGTGGATGTCTGTTGACCCGACTGCCGCTGCTATTTCGGTACCCTACCTGCAAATGGCTTCGTTTGGTGTGCCAGCACTGATGTGTTTTTTCTGTCTGCGTTTTCTGGCGGACGGAATGGGTTTTACCCGTCCTGCCCTGTTTATTTCCGTAACCGCGCTGGCGCTGAAGATTCCACTGAACTATATCTTTATTTACGGCAAGCTGGGCGCCCCGGAAATGGGCGGCGTGGGTGCAGGTCTGGCCCAGGCCATCATCATGTGGCTGCAGCTCATTCTGATTTTTATCGTCGTCACGCGCCGCCGCTTCGCGCGCACAGGTTGGTTCAGCCAATTCAGTCGCCCGAACTGGCCACGCATTAAGAACTTACTCATCATCGGGGTACCGATTGGCGCCACGATTTTTGCCGAAATGGGTTTGTTCTCCGCCACTACCATCCTGTTGGGCCGTTTCGGCGCAGAAACCGTGGCATCTCACAACATTGCAATGAACATCAACGGTGTACTGTTTATGCCGGCTCTGGCGCTCGGCATGGCCAGCACCATCCGCATTGGTTTTCGGGTTGGTGCAGGAGAAATCCACCAGGCCCGCACCACCGCAGGTATTGCCATGGGGATTACAACCATGGTGGCGCTGCTCGGGGCTACGCTGGTGTTCCTGTTCCGCGAGCAAATGGTCACGCTGTACACCACCGAACCCACCGTCGCCCAATTGTCAGCGAGTCTGCTGCTGTTTGTGGTGTTTTATCTGCTGCTCGACGCATTGCAGGCAACAGGTGTGGGTGCGCTGCGTGGTTACAAGGACACCCGCGTGCCCATGTACATCGCCTTGTTCAGCTACTGGGGCGTAGGCTTACCGCTGGAGTGCATCCTGGGCTTTGGCCTCATCGGCGAACCCATGGGGGTGTACGGTTTCTGGTTGGGGCTGGCTACGGGGGTAGGTACCGCCGCCGTGCTGATCAGCCTGCGCCTGTGGCGCGTCAGTGCAGATCGCACCTACATCCGGCAACTCGCCGAAACCCACTGAGGCCACAGACAACCGGCCCCGCAATCACTACACTAGCCACCGATTTCATTTGGAGTCTGATCGCCACCATGACCGCAGTACCCGTGTCTTTACAGTTTAAGTTACTATTCAAGTTACTATGCGCAACTCTGACCGCCGCTTTACTGGGCGGGTGTGCAGCCCCCAGCGGCACACCTGACGTAGAAACGCCTCCCGCTGTCAGCACTAACCTGCCTTTTGAAGTAACGGAACTCTCCGCTGAAATCCGCCCGCAAGATGATTTTTGGGGGTACGTCAACGCAGAGTGGATTGCGCAAACTGAAATCCCGGCTGACCGCTCCAGCTACGGCACTTTTCATATTCTCATCGACCGCACCGAAAGCCAGATTCGCGCCATCCTGGATGATCTGGGCAGCGCCGATTCGGCACAGGATGCCGCGTCCGAGGCAGAGCAGACCATTGGCAACCTGTATCAAAGCTTTATGGATGAACAGACGATCAACAGCCGTGGGTTACAACCCCTGCAAACGCTGCTGGCACCCATCGATGATATTCAAACGACGGCACAGCTCACCGAGCACATGGGCAAGCTGGCGGCAATGGGAGTCACCACACCCATCGCTTTTTATGCTGACAACGACGCCACCGACGCGACACGCCTCATTCTGTATCTGTGGCAATGGGGGCTGGGACTACCCAATCGCGACTACTATCTGGAAGACCAGCAGAAACTGGCAGATGCCCGGCAGCAATATCTCGAACACATCGCGAAAATGTATGATCTGGCTGGCTGGTCCAACGGAGAAGCCGCTGCTGCGGGTATTCTGCAACTGGAAACTACACTGGCGACGCTGCAATGGACCCAGGTGCAGAACCGCGACCGTGAACAGATATATTCCAATCAGTACGATCCGGCTGCCACCGCACAATTGCTGGGCGGCCTGCCATTGAACCGCTGGTTCGAAGGCTTCGGCATCTCCCAACCGGACAAAATTGTCATTGCCCAGACCAGCTATTTCGAAGGGTTGGACAAAGTGTTGCGCGAGACGCCAATGGCGACCTGGCGGGCGTACCTCAAATTTCATCTGTTGGCCAACTTTGCTCCGTACCTCAGCGACGCTTTCGCCATGGAGGGCTTCAGATTCAACAACCAGCAACTGCGTGGCCAGGAAGAACAGGCGCCGCGCTGGAAACGCGGCGTGCGTCTGATCAATCGTTCCGTCGGCGAACTGCTGGGGCAGATCTATGTACAGCGTCATTTTGATCCCGCAGCAAAAAGCCAGGTGCTGGAGATGGTGGAAAATCTACGCGCCGCTTTTGCCCTGAGCATTGACGAATTGACCTGGATGAGCCCAGCCACCAAAGACCAAGCTGTAGAGAAGTTAAGTGCGTTCCTGCCCAAGCTGGGCTATCCGGACCGCTGGAGAGACTTTTCCGGATTGTCACTACAGCCGGACACCC
Source organism: Pseudomonadota bacterium (assembly GCA_039196385.1). GTDB lineage: Bacteria > Pseudomonadota > Gammaproteobacteria > Pseudomonadales > Azotimanducaceae > UBA4421. Next base: position 1,032 of record JBCCUW010000322.1, on the reverse strand, counting down.
TGCTCGAAAACCTGGTTGCCGTGCGGCAGTTTAATCACGCTGAAGAGTTGCAGCGCTTGCAAGAACCGGTAGACCGGGCCTTATGGACCACCAATCCGCAAACGGTCAACGCCTTTTACCGGCCCACGCATAACTCGATCACCTTTCCCGCAGGAATCCTGCAAACCCCGATGTTCGACAAGAACAACGATCCGGCGATGAACTATGGCGCGATCGGTTCCGTGATCGGCCACGAATTCAGCCACGGCTTCGATGACCAGGGACGCAAATTTGACGGCATCGGACTGCTGCGTAACTGGTGGACCGATGAAGACGCGGCCAAGTACAAGGCGCGAGCGGATGTGCTCGTGGAACAGTTTGATCAATTTCAGCCACTGCCTGATATGAACATTAACGGCCGCCTGAGTCTGGGTGAGAACATTGGCGATCTGGCCGGAGTGACAATGGCGTACAGGGCATTTGAGTTGTCGGGTTACGCAGACGGCCCCGCCATTGAAGGCCTGAGCCCCCGCCAGCGCTTCTTTATCGGCTATGCGCTGGCGTTTCGCGGCATGATGCGCGAACCACTGCTGCGCCAACGGCTGTTACGCGGGCCGCATTCACCCAACGAATACCGGGTGACAGGTCCGTTGCGTAACGTACCAGGATTCTACGAAGCTTTTGATGTGCAAGCTGATGACGGCATGTATCTGCCGCCAGAAGAGCGCGTTAAAATCTGGTAGCGCTATTGACGACGTGCTTACGTATCCGTGAGCCCATCATCACCATACCGGTCTGCCGGGCCCCGCCCACCGGGACCCAGGCGACCGCCATCACCCAGGTGACCCTGGCCTGGGACGTAATTGAATTCCACACGAATCCCATCCGGGTCTTCAAACAGAATGGAATAGTAGCCGGGGGCAAAATGTTCACCCAGCTCCGGACCATGCACAATATTCACATGCGGTTGGGACTTTACAAACGCATAAATGGCATCGACATCTGCCGTAGACCGAGCGCGGAAACAGAAGTGATGTAAACCTGAGCGGTCTT
>JBCCUW010000321.1:0-5424 GCA_039196385.1 Pseudomonadota bacterium | reverse complement strand
GCGGCGACGCTGGTGCCGCTGATGGGCGTGTTGTATGCCCTGGGTGCGCTCGCGGTCATTGCAACACACTACGACAATATTATTCCGTCGTTTACGGCGGTGCTCGGTGATGCATTTACCGGCTCAGCCGCAACCGGAGGTTTTCTCGGTGCTACGTTTGCTTATGCGTTCAACCGTGGAGTGAATCGCGGCCTGTTCTCCAATGAAGCGGGGCAGGGTTCAGCGCCAATTGCACACGCGGCGGCACGCACCAAAGAACCGGTTTCTGAAGGCATGGTAGCAATCCTGGAGCCCTTCATCGATACGCTCATTATCTGCACCTTAACCGGTCTTGTGATCCTTTCCTCTGGCGTGTGGCAACAAAAGTTTGCGACCGAGTTTGCTCCGTTTGACACCGAAATTATTGCCGGGGTCTATAGCGAGCAGGATCCGGTTCAGGTGCAACAGCTGTTTGCGCATATGGACCTGGTCAAACCGGATAACGATCCGGTTAAAGCGTTCAGCGGCGCCATTGAAGTGAACGCGGGTAAAATCGTGCGCCAGGATCTGACCATCCTGCATAACCGCAGTATTGCGGAGCAGGTTCAAGTCTGGCGGAATGAGCAACCGTTCAGCGGCACGTTGCAAGTCGAAGAGGGTAAGGTTCGCACGGCTGAGGTAATGCTCAGCGGGCATTCATTGCTGCATTCCGTGCCGCTCACTGCGCAGGCTTTCCAGTCCAGCTTCCTGGGTGTATACGGCGGCTACGCGGTGACGGTGGGACTGGTGTTATTTGCTTTCTCCACCGCGATTGCCTGGTCGTATTACGGTGATCGCGCCATTACCTATCTGTTTGGCACCCGCTGGATCTTGCCGTTTCGCATCACTTACGTGGCTGGTTTTTTTGCCGCTACCATTGCGGATACCAGTCTGATCTGGCTGATTTCCGCCGTTACACTGGCGCTGATGACGTTGCCCAATCTGATTGGCATCATGCTCATGCGCAAAGAAGTCAAATCAATGACACAGGACTACTGGCAAAAAATTAATAAAGCAGAATAAATAACCGCTGGCGCCGTGTGCGCAACTGCTTAGTAGCGTTCGGTGAGACAGCTTGCACACAACGTATAAATATTCAGCGGGTCGTCCAGTCGTGACAGCGCCGCCAGCACCTGTCGGGCTTGCCGGGCCATATCACTGAACAGGCTGCCCCCGAGCCCCTGAACTGCAGATTGCGGGGCCAATAGCTGGGACAGTATCAAACTGCGGGTATCCTGCGGTGGTGCCAGACGTACGCTGGACCATGTTTCCAGTTCGGCCAGTTCCGCAGCTCTGCGCAGCGCCACTTGCAATCCACCCAGTTCGTCAACCAGTCCCAGTTCATGCGCCACGTCACCCGACCAGACCCGGCCTTCCGCAATGGGTTCCACTTCGCTGACAGGCATGTCCCGTCCCCGCGCTACCAGGTTGATAAATTGTTTGTAACCGTGTTCAACCTGCGATTGCAGAACGCGTGCCATAGGTGGGTTAACGCCGGTGAAAGGGCTCATACCCAGCGTCATCTCGGTGGTGCCGACACCATCAGTGTGCACGCCCACCTGTTCCAGACTGTTCTCGAACGTCGGCGCAATGCTGTAGATACCTATGGAACCGGTTAATGTGGTGGGTTCAGATACAATGGCATCTGCGGTGGCGGCGATCCAATAGCCGCCGGACGCAGCGGTCGCCCCAAAAGAAGCCACCACTGGCTTGCCCATGAGTTGCACCAACTCAAGCTCCTGCCGAATCAGTTCGGACGCAAATTGACTGCCACCGGGAGAGTCGACCCGCAGCACCACGCCTTTGATGTCCGGGTTGTAGCGGGCACGGCGAATCAGTTCGATGGTCTGTTCTGCTGCCACCACATTCCGCTGGCCGGTCTGTGCGCTCGACACAATCATGCCCTGCGCAACAATCACGGCAATTTTTGCGCTGCCCGCAGGTGCTTCTCCGCCGTAATTTTGTACATCCGCCGCCACCAGGTAATCCTGATAACCGATTCCGTTGATTTCACCATCATCGGCCATACCCACCTCATCTGCGATGCGCACATTGGCTTGATCGCTTGTTAACAACTCGTCAACAAAGTGGTATTCCAAAGCCGCCCGAGCCATGTCGCCCTGACTGGCAGCGATGGCGCCGGCAAGATCGTCCGCATACTTCTGCACTTGCGCGCTGTCAATCTGGCGGTTGGCAGCTATGTCAGCAATCAGGTGCTGCCAGAGATTCTGGTAAAGCGCCTCACTGGCCATACGGGATTCGGTGGACATGTCGTTGCGCAGGAATGGTTCAACCGCGGACTTGTAGGAGCCTACCCGGAAAACGTGGATATTGATGCCTAACTTGTCCAGCAGGTCTTTGAAGTAAAAGTTGAATCCGCCAAAACCCTGCAGCACAAGTTGTCCCATGGGATGCATGTACAAAGCGTCAGCAAAAGAGGCCAGGTGATAGGATGGCTGAGTGTAATAGTGGCCGTAAGCCACGACTCTTTTACCGGTTTCCCTGAATTCTTGTAAAGCCTCTCCAAGGCGCTGAACGTGGGCCGAAGCGGCCCAATCCAGTTCGTCGAGATCCAGCAGGATCATCTTGATGTTGGTGTCTGTGGCTGCATGACGAATGGCTTGCAGCAGACTCTGCAGTTCCACCTCCTGTTCCTGGCCGGCGCCAAGCAGCAGACTTTGCAGCGGGTTCTGATCTGCTCGCGCTTCCACAATGCTACCGCTGGGATTCAGTACCAGCGCCGCATTAGGCGGCACTGATATGGTCTCGGTGCTGCCGAACCAGGTGGCCAGTACGGCCAGCACCAGAACCACGAAAATAAGGTTCACAGTGAACACGCGCAGGGTGGTTAACGCATTAAAGAAGCGGCGCCACAGGCCGGGTCGGGGAGCACTATTGTCTGCCATGGTCGGAGTTTGTCTTGTCGCGGGTTGCTGAAAACGCAAGCATAACGTGTTTTATTGCCAGCTTTCAGCGCATCTTTTAACACTCTTTCCGATGTCATTTTCAACACGCCAGTCGGCGTGGCGTCGAGTCTGTGGCTACGTTCTCTTGCTGCGCTTCGGTCAGCATTGGGCGACAATGCGGGTATGCAGAAAACTACTCCAAACCAGTTCGAGTCCCGGCCCGGGTTGTGGCGCTGGCAGGATCTTTGCGAAGCATCCGGCCATGTCAGCGTTACCGATACGGGCCAGGTAAACCAGATCGAAGTGCAGCGCGTGAGCACAGACAGCCGCCAGACACGGCCTGGTGATCTATTTGTCGCCCTGCCTGGAGATCCTGGCGACAAATTCAACCCGGGTTACCGCAGCGCGGTAGACGGGCACGACTTTGTCGCAGATGCCTTGGCCGCGGGCGCTGCAGGCGCACTGGTGCAGAACGCGTTCAACGCGAAGGGAGTGAATGAGGCGCAATTGATTCGTGTCGCGGACAGCTACGACGGCCTGTGGGCATTGGGCGCGGCAGGGCGTGCGCGCTTGCGGGGTACGGCAGTGGCGATTACCGGCAGCAGCGGTAAAACTACGGCTAAGTATTTCCTCAGTCAGGCTCTGACTGCATTTACACCGCCGGGCAGCTTTAACAATCATATTGGCGTGCCCCTGGCACTCGCGAATACGCCGCGCAATCAGGCCATGGCCGTTTACGAAATCGGCACTAACCACCCCGGTGAAATTGAACCGCTGGCCAGCATGGTCAGTCCGCATCTGGCTATTCTGCTCAATGTACATTCAGCACATATAGAGAACTTCAGTGGACGTCCAGCGTTGATCAAAGAAAAATGTTCCATATTCAATGGGTTGCGGAACAAATCTCTATCTATTTCTGAGGATGTGTTGGGGCTCGATCACGGTTATACCTTTGGCGAGAGCAGCCAGGCTGATGCGCGGATTATCGCCTTGCATGAAGAGCAAAGCCGAGCTCGGGTGGACATCGACCTGTTCGGCCAGCGAGTTACGGCGCTGGTCCCGGGAGGTGGCCTGCATCGGGCTAAATCGGTGGCCGCTACGGTGCTGGCGTGTCAGTTGCTGGACCAGGATCTGCAGCCCGCTTTGGCACTGCCTGACAGTCTTATCCCGCAGGGGCGGGGCAATCGCCACGTGGTAAACGGGATATTAGTGATTGATGAGAGTTATAACGCGAACCCGGAGAGCATGCGCGCCACGTTAGCCGGTTTCAGCCGAGAACCTGTGAAGGGGCGGCGCATCGTCCTGCTGGGTGAAATGCTGGAACTGGGCGATGCCAGTGCCCAGGCGCATATGGATCTCAGTCAGCAGCTAGCGAGTTTTGACGCCATTTTCTGCGTGGGTGAAGCCACCCGGGCGCTGGCGATCTCCCTGAAGGCCCCCTGGTTTGAGGAAGTAAATGATGCGCTGACCGCACAGGTATGCGCCTCTGCTGCTGCCGAGGATGCGCTGCTGATTAAAGGTTCTAACCGGGTATTCTGGGCGCACGGATATGTGCAGATGCTACTGAGCGCTCTTCAGTAATTTTGTATGTTTCACGTGTAACAGATTGTAAATACGCAAAAAAAAGCCCGGCAGAACCGGGCAAATACCATTAGGAGTCACGCGAACGGAGCTGCGTAGAGCAGGCTCCGCTCGCAGTCGCTACATCGTTGGGGGGGAGACGTGAGCAGCGACTGATTGAAGTAAAGCACACGGTGATAAAAGCTCCAGGAACTGGGTCACCTTTTTTGCCCCCAACTGGTAAAATTGCCGTTTTTGACCCGGACATCGCCCGACCATGATTGTTGATCGACTGGGCCGCCAGTTCCGCAACCTGCGTCTCAGCCTTACTGCCGCCTGCAACTATGCGTGTACATACTGCGTGCCCGATGGTAAGCGCCTGCTGGCCGCAGATGCATAACTGGAAGCGGAGGAGATGATTCGCATTACCCGGCTGTTGATCGCGGCGGCGGGTATTGAGAAGTTACGGATCACCGGGGGTGAACCACTGTTGTCACCCAAATTTGATGAAATCCTCCCCGCTGTGATGCAACTTGGCCTGTCTGATGTGTCAGTCACTACCAACGGTCAACTGGTGCCCCGCAAGGCAGACCTGATCGTAGACTCCGGCTTGCGTCGCATCAATGTGAGCCTGGATACCCTGGATGCGGATAAATTCCGCAGCATCGCCCGATCTGGAGACCTGGCCACGGTCTTGAAGGGCATCGACCTTCTGCAACAAGGCGGTTTAAAAATTAAAGTCAATATGGTGCCCATGCGCCATAAGAACGAAGACCAGATTCTGCCGCTGCTCGACTATTGCCTGGAACGCAATATTGAGCTGCGTTTCATAGAACTCATGAACATGGGGCACCTCCAACATAGCGCACTACACGAAAACCAGTTTTTCGGCATGCAGGACATCCTGGACCTGATCGGCAGCCGCTATGAGTTTTCGCGT
>JBCCUW010000320.1:0-5433 GCA_039196385.1 Pseudomonadota bacterium | reverse complement strand
TGAAGTACGGTACATGGTGCTGCCCCAACGTCCTTCCGCCTGGCAAAGTCTGGATCAAGCGCAGCTTGCTGAGCGAGTGACTCGCGACAGCATGATAGGCGTTCGGGTGCTCGAGCATGGCGAATAATCACGGCGACAATGCTGGAGCAACGTCAGCGCCCCCAGCATCAACGGCTGGGCTGCCGATGGACGCCAGTCTGCAACCACCAATGGCAAACGGTGAGGTGCTATTCAGTGAGCCATGGCAGGGTCGTGTGTTTGGCATCGCGATAGCACTGCACGAAAAGGGTGTGTTCAGCTGGCCTGAATTTCAAGCTGCGCTGATCGCGACCATAGCAATGTGGGATGCAGAAAATCTGCATTCGAAGCTGATGCCAGTCACAGACACGGATGATTCATACCGTTACTACGACCACTTCCAGGCTGCACTCGCAGCAGTGCTCGTGGAGAAAGGAATGGTTGCGGACAGTTTGCTGGAACAACGTACCTTAGAGTACGCCGCGCGTCCTCATGGTCATGATCACGACCACCCTCATAGCCATCGTTAGTGGCTTAGAGTTGTTGTCTGACGACCCGATTAGCAATTTTCTGATTCAGAGTGCATTCAGATAATCGCGCACTGCCGCGAAGTCGCCGGTAAACACAATTCGTGCCGATTTCTTCTTCAATTGATAGTCATACATAGGGTCGTAGTATTCGTTGAGCAGGCTGCCGATCCAGGCAGCGTGCGCATCTATGTCCTGTTGTGAGAACGCGTTGTTCAACAGTGTTGCAATCTTCGCGTGTCGCACATCGCCTAAGCGACGGGATATTCTGGCCAAGGCTGCGAGAAAGTGATCGCGTAGATGATCAGGTGACTGGCCTGCCGCTAACGGCTCTGCAATGTACTCCTGATAGATATGCGACACCCGTTGCGAAAGGCTGGCTTCCAGCAGGATCAGAGGTGCTTGACGCATGGTTGTGAGCCAGTGCTCGGGAATCGCAACGCGCCCGATCGTCCGGCTTTCGTCCTCAGCCACCAGATTTCTGTGGGTGTGTTGTAAACAGTCATACGCGAGCGCGTTTTCAAAAGATGCCTGACTCGGTTGAGCGTCCAGATGACCGCCAAACGCTGAGCCGCGGTGCCTGGCGCGCCCCTCCAGGTCAATACTATGCGGTAGTTGGTGAATCAGTACGGTTTTGGCGACGCCGGTACGGCCGCCCAGGATATGCCAGTGCTTGTCATCTGCGGTGTGTTGCAGCACACGCAAACAGGCATTGCGGAGTGCTTTGTAGCCGCCCGGAACACGCGCTACATCACTGCCCGCTGCAGACAGCCACTCCTGGGCCAGTCGAGAACGTTGACCGCCGCGCCAGCACATCACCATGGGCGGCGCGTGATCAGGTCGTGCTGCGTCCGTAGTCGCCTGCAACCACAGGTCGATACGTTGTTGACGGACGTTACCGCTGACAAGTTGGTGACCCAGCGCAACCGCCGCCTCAGGTCCGTCCCGCCGGAAGGCTGTGCCCACACGGGCCCGCTCGGAATCGTTTAATATCGGTAGATTGGTGCTGTTAGGTAAACAACCCTTGGCGTATTCAAGCGGAGCGCGCACATCCACAAGCAGGCGCTGATCATTGACAACCTCCTGCAGCAATTTCATTCCTGCAGTGTTGCCTGGAGATTCGTCAGGGGGCAGATTCAGTGATGGTTGTGCCGTTTTCAAATTTTTCGAGGTGTTTTTCAAGGATATCCATAACGTCAGACCGTTGCTGTTCGCGGGCGACGCTGATGGCCTGTTGTTGCAATTTAACCGCTTGCGCAAAGTCTCCGGTCGCCGCGTGGGTTGCTGCCCAAGTGTCCAGATATTCTGGTCGCTGCTGAGACTCGTCTGTTTGCATCATAGTATCCATGATGCGCTTGGCATACCTGTTGCGTTGCAGCCCTTCTATGTCAGATACCGTCAGTGTCCACGCTACCTCGTTTACGATATCGGGGTTTTCGGGTGCTTCGCGAACTGCTCGTTTATACCACCTCAGTGCTTTTCGATTGGAGGCTTTGGTGCCTATCCCTCGCGCGTGTAGATTACCAAGAACCACCATGGCTTCTGGCTGGTTATCCTCGGCAAGCCTCTGCAACGCGGCCACAATACTGGGGCTGGCGCTCAGGGTTTTTCTGGCTGTCAGAAACCGGCCGTAGTTGAGTATCGCTTGAGGTGCGTCGTTCGCGGCAGCACGGGCGAAGTAAGCGTCTGCTTTGTCCCTATCTTGAGGGACTTCGTTGCCCGTGTCGTAAAGATGTCCCAAGTAGATCAGCGCTTCAGTGTGATCCAGGTCTGCTGCCTGTTCGAGCAGGGGTAGACCGGCGGTTTTGTTGTCGGCGCCGTAATAGTCGTTGATGTAGAGATTGGCCAGGGTATACATGGCATCTGCCGAACCCAGTGCAATCGCGTGCATGTAGTTTTCCAGAGCCAGGTCTTTAAACTCAGCCTCCTCCGCTGAGGTTTCTGCTTCATCGGCCTTCGCGAAATAGATTCTTGCAAGCAAACGGTTGGCTAGTACGTTACCTGAGCGAGACGCCACGCGTAACCATCCGATGGCTTGATCGTATTTCTGCATGGTTGCCAGGTAGGCGCCTATCGCGCTTTGCGCGGCGCTATCGGAGTCTGCTGCGAACAACCGGATTAACACCCAGGGGTTGTTAGCGTATTCGAACTCTGCGGTTGCCGCAGGTGGGGCGCTGCGAATGGCATCATCGGAGCTCTGCGCGCCATTGTGGCTGAATGCCCCTAATAAGTGTTCCAGCGTAAACGAAGTCTGCACCAACGCGCCCTGCGTGGGCCGACTGACCATTAAGTATCCCAGCGGCAAATCACGATTGCTTTGGTAAATGGCACCCACTGGCGACTCCTGCCGGGTGCGCGCGTACGTTTGGGCGTCGTAGACAGTCATGATGGGGTAAGGCGATGAGCTGCTGCCATCGCCCTGGGCTTTCATCTGTGACTGGAGTTGCTCGAGCATACTGCTATGATTGGCATGGGCTTCCACCGTATCCAAGTGCGCGTAAAACTCCCTGAGAATATAGTGTCCGGTGTGGCTGGCAGGGTAGATATCCAAAATTGCAGAGCCCAGGCTGCCGAGTTTCAGGGGCTCGTCGTCCACCAATTGCAGCGCTTGCTGCTCCAACTCATTCAGTCTTTTGAACTTGGTCAGGAAGTCATCATCGGCCAGAAAGTTGGCACGATATTGAGCAATTTCTTTGCTGGAAATTCTTGATTCTCGCGCTTCTGCATATAGCTTTTCTGGTACCAGGAGCCAAAGCAAGATCAGCGACAAGAAGCAACCGGCGAGATGCCGGAACGTAGGGTGGAGGGAGTAATGCATTAGGGTGTTTATAGCACTCCGGCGACGCGGATGGAAACGGTGTATGTGGGAGATTAGACCCTAAGACGTGGCAGTCGTTCGATTTGTGCCACGCATCCACTTTCGTGAGGAGGCCACACCTCCTCAAGATGGCCCGTGAGGAGGCCACACCTCCTCATCGAGCCGGATAAGGTCCTGAGGAAGTCTGGCCTCCTAGTCGGGCACAGTTGGATAAGATCCTGAGGAGGTCTGGCCTCCTCGGGGGATCTCGGGCTAAACTGCGCTGGTTGAATCGCATAGAGCACAAACATGGCATTTGGCGCAAAATTATCGATGCCCACGGCGGAGCAGGCGTTGCCCGGCAGGGCTGAAGCAATGCCGGTACCACCTGAGCATTTCGTTCATGGTCGACCGCTGCAACCCCCGTTTCCGGCTGGTGTTGAAACGGTAATGGTTGGCATGGGCTGCTTCTGGGGCGCAGAGCGTCGTTACTGGCAGGCGCCCGGGGTCTATACCACAGCGGTGGGTTATGCCGGCGGCTTCACGCCCAACCCCTCCTATGAGGAAGTGTGCAGTGGCGCCACGGGTCATAACGAAGTGGTCCTGGTGGCGTACGTGCCCGAAGAGATCAGTTTTGCAGAGATTCTGAAGCTGTTCTGGGAAGGCCACAATCCCACCCAGGGCATGCGGCAGGGCAATGATCTAGGTACACAATATCGTTCGGGTATTTACACCTATTCCGAAGCGCAATTGCAGGCTGCGATCAGCAGCAAAGATCTTTACCAACAAGCCCTCGTCGCGGCGGGTATGGGCGAGATTACGACGGAGATATCACCCGCCCCTGACTTTTATTACGCGGAACATTATCACCAGCAGTATCTCGCCAAAGTGCCCAACGGCTATTGCGGGCTGGGTGGTACCGGGGTCAGCTGCGATATCAAACCGTTGGTGGAATTGCCTGCCTGAAGCACCGGTCAGCCCGGTGTTTGGTTGACGTTCTATTGAACATGCGTGCGCTCTGCCTGGCAGCGCGCGCACCGCTGTATGCTCACCAGCTTACCCAGCTTCACATCGAACTGCTTTTTATCGTCAAACACCCACTTGTGAAAGCCGCTTCGGCACAGGGTGTTGCCCTTGGCCTTTTGTTTTTGCCGCTGCTTTCTAAAACTAGCCAGATTGGTTGGTTTCTCCATAGGCCGATTGTACCCAAGCCTGACGGTAGAGTATAAAGGCGGCTGAATTTTGTCTGCGATGGAAGGAGCGTAGATTATGAGTTATCCCCTGGCGGGTGTTAAAGTACTGGATATGTCCCGGGTTCTGGCGGGCCCGTTTGCCGGGCGCATGTTGTGTGATCTGGGCGCCGACGTTGTCAAACTGGAGCCGCCTGAAGGAGACATCACGCGAATCTGGGGGAAAAAAATTGCCGGTATCTCCGGCTACTTTCACCAGCAGAATGCGGGAAAGCGCGATATCTCTGTCAATCTGGCCGAGCCCCGCGGGGTCGAACTGGTGAAGCGCCTGGTCGCAGAGGCCGACGTTTTGATTGAAAACTTCCGCCCTGATGTCATGGGCAGATTGGGCTTGGACTATGCCACCCTGGCAGCCGTCAATCCGGCGTTGATTATGCTGTCGATCTCCGGCTTTGGCGCAAACAATTCTGACAGCCGGCGGGCCGCGTATGCGCCCATCGTGCATGCCGAAACCGGCCTTGTAGAAAGACAAGCTGAAATCAGCAGCGCCTTCCCGGCTGATATGTCTTGCTCCATTGCGGATACCAACGCGTCCCTGCATGGCTTGGTGGCGTTGCTGGCAGCCTTGTACGCGCGGCAAACGACGGGTCAAGGTGAACACATCGATCTGGCGATGGTGGATGCCACGATGGTCACCAACGATGGCATGAACTATGCGTTGGAGGCACTGAAACGCCCGCTACCGAACGAGGTGCATGAGACTGCCGCCGGGCATCTGATGCTGGCGGGTGATTTCCGCTTTATCTGGCACCAGTTACAGAAATTTTTTGCGGTGCAGGACGGTCTGGACGACGATGCCGACCTGGACACCAAAATCTCTGCCCGGCGCGCTGCAGCGCAT
>JBCCUW010000319.1:0-5444 GCA_039196385.1 Pseudomonadota bacterium | reverse complement strand
TAAACGACTAAACGACTAAACGACTAAACGACTAAACGACTAAACGACTAAACGACTAAACGACTAAACGACTAAAACGGCAAAACTATGAACACGAAACAAAAGTGGGTGTCGGTGTCCGAACTGAAACAATCCCCGGCCCGTGTTATGGATATGGCCAATGAAACCGGGCAGCCGGTTGGGATCGTCAGAAACAATGAGCTACAGGGCTACTACGTGCCCAAAGATGCCTTTGAACTCATCGTCGCGGACTCCGAGCAAGTAAAAGCAGCGGTTGATCAAGTGATCAACGACTACGGAGACGCGCTAACATGGCTCGCCAAAAACTAAAAGTTCTCTCAGCAGAGCAAATCTTCAGCTTCCACGAACTTCTAATCCAAAGAGATGGGGGTCTGCCAGGCTTGTGCTCGAAAGCTTCGCTCTCGTCGGTCATCCAACGGGTCTACAACCACGCACAATACGACACAACGTTTAGGGACCCATGGCGCTTATCCGGGTTGTTGACGTATGCCATTCTGATCGGTCATCCATTTAATGATGGCAACAAGCGAACCGCTTTGGTGGCTGGGGTGAGCATGCTGGCGCTAAACAAGTGCGGGCAGCCGGCTCCGATGGCTTCAGCTGAGCTCCTGGTCGCGGCTACGGCAGGGGAGGTTGATCAAGAACAGTTTTTGGATCAATTCGCCGCTTTGGCGAAAGAAACGAGATAAAAAATTACTTGGAAGCTGAAGAGCAAAAAAGCCTCCCGAAGGAGGCTTTTTGTTTGTAGCCGTTTTGGCCGTTTGGGTCAGTCCCAGTTGAGGGCGCCACCTGTCTGATATTCCGTGACCCGGGTTTCAAAGAAATTCTTCTCTTTCTTCAGGTCCATGATTTCAGACATCCACGGGAATGGATTTTTCACGCCGGGAAACTGTTCAGCCAACCCAATCTGCGCCAGTCTGCGATTGGCGATGAACTGGAGATATTCCTCCATCATATTAGCGTTCATACCCAGTACACCTCGGGGCATGGTGTCCCGCGCATATTGAATCTCCAGCCGGGTCCCGTCCAGGATCATGTCACGTGCCAGGGTTTGCATCTGCTCATCCCATAGGTGTGGGTTCTCCAATTTGATCTGGTTGATCACGTCGATACCAAAATTCATGTGCATGGATTCATCGCGCAGAATGTACTGAAACTGCTCTGAGGTGCCGGTCATTTTGTTGCGCCGACCCATCGACAGGATCTGGGTAAATCCGCAATAGAAGAAGATACCTTCTAGCACACAATAATAAGCGATCAGATTTTTCAGCAGCGCCTTGTCCGTTTCCGGGGTGCCGGTGGTGAAGGTCGGATCGTTAATTTCCTGGGTGTACTGCAGCGCCCAGGATGCTTTTTCGGCGACACACGGCACTTCGTGGTACATGTTGAAAATTTCACCCTCATCCATGCCCAATGATTCAATGCAATATTGATAAGCATGGGTGTGAATGGCCTCTTCAAATGCCTGGCGCAACAAATATTGGCGGCACTCAGGATTGGTGATCAGGCGATAAATGGCCAGCACCAGATTATTCGCCACCAGTGAATCTGCGGTGGAAAAGAAGCCCAAGCTGCGTTTCACAATGGTGCGCTCGTCGTCGCTGAGGCCATCTTCTGACTTCCACAAGGAAATGTCGGCCGTCATGTTCACTTCCTGGGGCATCCAGTGATTGGCACAACCATCCAGATATTTCTGCCAGGCCCAGTCGTATTTAAACGGTACCAGCTGATTCAGGTCAGCCCGACAATTAATCATGGCTTTCTGATCAACGGTGACGCGTTCGTAACTTTCCGGCTGCAGATCTCTGGCTGCAGCTGGCGCTACCGCAGGTGCTGGCCCAGGTGCAGGTTCAGGTGCAGGTTGTGGCGCTACCGCAGGCTGCTCTGGCGTTAATGCAACGTCTGGAGTCAGAGCCTGTGTCTGTTGTGGTGGCGGGGCGCTGGCCGCCGGTGCCGTTGTTGGCGCTTCTGTCGCCACTTTTGTAGGCAGAGAGGGCTCAGCTACCGGTGTCACCTCAATCACCGGCTCCGGTGCGGGGGTGGCGGCAGGGCTGACGCTTTGCGCGTCCAGCGCCTGTTTCTCGACCACCTGTTTTTCAACCACTTTGTTTGAGGGGTCTTCGTCGTTGTAATCATCCCAACTTAACATCATGTATCTCCAAAAAATCCTCTAACGTGGGGTTACTGACAAGCTTCGCAGTCAGGATCGTCGATAGAGCAGGCCAGCGGTACTTCCGCTGCATCACCCAGCTCCATATCTATGGGTGCACTGGTAGGCGCGGCCTGTGTGGGACTGGCTTCCGCCTGATCCACAGCCACTGCGTTCAGCGTGCCACGGTCCAGTGTGGATTTCTCCGCGCTGGTGGCGCCCATAGCGCGCAGGTAGTAAGTGGTTTTCAGTCCACGCAACCAGGCCATGCGGTACATGATATCCAGCTTCTTACCGGATGCGCCGGCGATGTACAGATTCAGCGATTGGGCCTGATCCAGCCACTTCTGGCGTCGGCTGGCCGCGTCCACCAGCCAGCGTGGCTCCACTTCGAAAGCCGTGGCGTAACGCTGTTTGATGTCTGCGGGGATACGCTCGATCGCCTGCAGGCTGCCGTCGTAGTACTTCAGGTCATTAACCATCACCTTATCCCACAGGTTGGCGGCTTTCAGATCGCGCACCATATATGGGTTAACCACCGTGAACTCGCCCGACAGATTAGATTTGACGTAAAGGTTCTGATACGTCGGCTCAATAGACTGAGAGACACCGGTGATGTTGGCAATGGTTGCCGTGGGCGCAATGGCCATGACATTGGAGTTGCGCATACCGTTGTTCTGCACTTTCTGGCGCAGTTTTGCCCAGTCGAGCGTGGCATCAGTGTTCACGTCGATAAACTGTTCGCCGCGTTCAGCACGCAGCTTGTCCAGTGAGTCGATGGGCAGAATGCCCCGGCTCCACAGAGATCCCTGGAAACTGGCGTAAGCGCCACGTTCTTTGGCCAGTTTGCTGGAAGCATCGATGGCGTAGTAGCTGATGGCTTCCATGGAGCGGTCAGCAAATTCCACTGCAGCATCCGAGGCATATGAAATGCCCAGCTTATACAACGCATCCTGGAAGCCCATCAGGCCAAGACCCACCGGGCGGTGCCGCATATTTGAAGTGCGCGCCTGTTCGACTGAGTAGTAGTTGATATCGATCACGTTATCCAGCATGCGTACAGCGGTGCGGATGGTCTTTTTCAGCTTCTTCATGTTCAGCTGACCGTCTTCGATATGTTGCACCAGGTTCACCGAGCCCAGGTTGCACACCGCAATTTCGTCTTCTGACGTGTTCAACGTGATTTCGGTACACAGATTGGAAGAATGCACCACACCCACGTGCTGCTGCGGTGAGCGGATGTTGCAGGTGTCTTTGAATGTGATCCAGGGATGGCCGGTTTCGAACAACATCGAGACCATCTTGCGCCACAGTTCCAGCGCCTTGATTCGGCGGAACAGCTTCAGCTCACCGGTCTGGGTTTGTTGTTCATACGCCAGGTAACGGTTTTCGAACGCCTGACCGTACAGATCGTGCAGGTCCGGGCAATCGGCAGGTGAAAACAGTGTCCAGTCACCATCTTCCATCACCCTTTTCATAAACAGATCGGGGATCCAGTTGGCGGTGTTCATGTCGTGCGTACGGCGGCGATCATCACCGGTGTTCTTGCGCAGTTCCAGAAACTCTTCAATGTCCAGGTGCCAGGTTTCAAGATAAGCACACACCGCGCCTTTGCGTTTGCCGCCCTGGTTGACGGCAACCGCGGTATCGTTGACCACTTTAAGGAACGGTACAACACCCTGAGACTTGCCGTTGGTGCCCTTGATGTAGGAACCCAGAGCGCGCACCGGAGTCCAGTCGTTACCCAGGCCGCCCGCCCATTTGGACAGCATGGCATTGTCATGGATTGAGCTGTAAATCCCGTCCAGGCGATCAGGCACAGTGGTCAGGAAACAGGAAGACAATTGTGGTCTTAACGTGCCCGAGTTGAACAGTGTTGGTGTGGAACTCATATAGTCAAAAGACGACAGCAGGTTGTAAAACTCGATGGCGCGTTCTGTCGGCTTGTCTTCTTCCATGGCCAGACCCATGGCGACACGCATGAAGAAAATCTGGGGTAATTCAAAGCGGATATCGTTGCTGTGAATAAAGTAGCGATCGTACAGCGTCTGCAGCCCCAGGTAGGTGAATTGGAGGTCGCGGCTGGCATCCAGTGCTGCACCCAGTTTAAGCAGATCAAATTCCATCAGGCGCGGGTTGAGCAATTCCAGATCGATGCCCTTATTCAGGAAGCAACGTAAGGCAGCCGGGTACAGACTGGCCATCTGCGTCTGGGTAGCACGCTGTTCACGGCCGCTGCCATTGACATCCAGAAAAGTCAGCGCTTCGGTGCGTAATTCGTCTAACAACAAACGCGACGTGACGTAAGTGTAGTTCGGCTCTTCCTCGACCAGTGTGCGCGCGGTAATGAGAATGGAAGTGGCGACATCGGTGACCGAAATGCCGTCATACATGTTGTGCAGCGATTCGCTGATGATGCGTTCTGCATCCACATCGCTTAAGCCTTCACACGCCTCGTTGATAATGGTGCGGATACGCGCCACATCCAACGGTGCCTGGCTGCCGTCGTTCTGCACAACTTGTATGGCAGAGGCGGGTTCACTGACCGTGATGTCCTGGGGCTCTTCGCTACCCTGGGCACGTTCAGCGCGGGCGCGGGCGCGTTCTTCCCGGTACAGGACATAAGAGCGGGCCACCTGATGCTCGCCGGAGCGCATCAGAGCCAGTTCTACCTGGTCCTGGATTTCTTCGATGTGCAGCGTTCCGCCAGACGGTAAGCGCCGATGAAAAATGCCGGAGATCTGCTCGGCCAGGACCGCGACCAGTTCTCTAATGCGAGGTGAGGCGGCTGCGGTACCCCCTTCTACGGCGAGAAAAGCCTTGGTGATGGCAACCGCAATTTTATCGTTGGTATACGGCACAACAGTACCGTTACGCTTGATGACCTTGAGTTGACCGGGTGCGGTTGCGGTTAACGCCGCGGTTAAGGGTGGGGTGGATTCCTGCGGGGCTGGATTGATTGCCGTGCCCGGGGGTGCTGGTTGTTGTGGATCTGCCTGGCGATCTGTTTGCATGAGTTTGTTTTATGCTCCGTCAAAAAATCAATCTCGCGAGTGCCGGTGGCGATGTGTGAAAACTGTTGATCTGTATAGCAGCTGACTCAGCAGTTATCGCGTGGCCATCACTCGCTGTGATGTGTTGTGTATTTGTCGATCTATCTATAGTTCTTTCTATAGTTCTATATAGTTCTATAGTTCTGTTTCTTTAGAGCTCAGCGCTTTCTGGTGCACGTTTTGTACGTTTTGCAGTGTTGGCTGTGCTCTTTTCTCTCCCC
>JBCCUW010000318.1:0-5458 GCA_039196385.1 Pseudomonadota bacterium | reverse complement strand
GATAGCGGCATACACAGGCTGGCTAGCAGGAACGCGAACCGATAAAGCTTGGTCATGGTGACCCCCCTTCAGGCTGGCACAATGATGAAGCTCTACCTTAATGCTAGCGATGTGGAGGGATTTTGCTATCCAGGTACTATTTATTGACTGGTATAAGTGTGCGGGTCAGATCGACCGTTGCCGTGCCCGATAGTCGCGCGGTGACAATCCATAGGTGGTTTTAAACAAGCGGCAAAAGTGTGGAATGCTGTTCATACCCCAGCTATAGGCAATTTCCGCAATCGTGCGGCCGCTCAGCTGTGGAGCCGCCAGGTCGCGTGCAATGTTTGTCAGCCTCTGCTCGCGTATCCACTGTGTGAGCTGGACATCCTCAGCCAAAAACAATTTGTTCAGGTAGCGCACCGAAATACCATGGGCCGCAGCAATGTGGTCTCGCGAAAGATTCGGGTCGCGAAGATGCTCGCCAACATAGGTCTTGATGCGCAACAGCAACGCTGCACTTGTGGTGCTGAGATCAACGCTGCCGGGTTGCAGTTCTCCCGCGAACGTTGTGCCCACCATGTCCACCACATTACCAGCCAGGCGATCCAACTCATGATGCTCCAGCACCTGCATCTGTTCAGCGATGTTAGCCACGAGATTAAACGTTAACCGTCCCATGCCGGACTGACCACTACAGGTCATTGCGGTGATTCTCTCCGGGCTGGCCAGGTGATCGCGCATGCGCACCCGCGGAATTTTCAGCACAAGCTGTTCAAAAGGCCCACGGAATCGCAACGCGTAAACCCGGGTGCTGTCATACATCACCAGGTCACCGGGACCAAGTAGAGTATGGCGTCCATCCTGCTCAACATTACAGTGACCTTTGATTTGCAGACTGACCAGCATACAGTCGTTGCTGGTTCTGGCTAACTGACGCTTGGACCGGTACACGTCATGGGCTTCGGACGTGACTTTGGACAGTTGCATCACCCCCATCGGCAGATGGGCAATTTCACCATGAAACTGCGGTGCTGTGGTTTCGCAATCGAGTTCCACGAACACATCGCAGATGTGCTCGCGCCAATACGCGGCCCGCTCGTTAACCGGCACTGCGTTGGTGGATATGGATCTCAAAGACGTTTGCACGTTGCTCACAATTCAAATCGTCCAACGGTACAACCCACGGCAAATATGGGTAGCTCAGCGGTATAAAACTGCACCTGACACGGTGCCTGGGCAGCGGCCGCTGCGGCAATATAGGTACGGATCTCAAACCCGCCCTGGCCAGCTTGAGCATAGGTATCCTCATCGCTGTACGCAAGCAGCGCCGATTTGTCGAAGCGTTCCAGATGACCGAGAAACTCGCGGTCCCAGGCTTCATTGATTTTTCCTGAATCCGGCGTTGCAGGCCAATGTGAAATACCGCCGGTACCAATGATGGCAATACGCTCTGGAGCGGCATCACACGCCTGTCGCAGCGCTTCACCAAACGCCCAAGCGCGATGCAAAGGAGTCAAAGGCGGGCCCTGACAGTTAATATTTGCTGGGACAATCGGCATGTCATAGTCGGGCGTGAGAAAGTGTAACGGTACCATGATGCCGTGATCACACTTCCACTCTTCAGCATAAGCCAAATCCACGCTGTGCATGACCGACTCCGCCAAACGCCTGGCTAAATCCGGCGCGCCGGGAATTTCGACCCGTGCAATGTTCAACCAGTCGGGGTCTTCAATGGGTCCGTGGTGCTTTTCTCCCAACCCCAGGCAAAACGCCGGCATGTTATCCATAAAGAAGTTGGCGAAATGTTCGGCAGCAATGACAATCAGGGCTTCAGCGTCACTTTCCTCAAGTTCTTTTCGCTGCCGAGCCAGTGCCGCATACAACGCTTCCTGCGCCCGGGTATTTTCCACCATATGTGCGCGACCGGTTATACCGGGGGCGTGACTGACCACACCTGCGTACACCAGACTCATGCGTCACGCTCCTTTTCGCCTTCTACCGCACCCTCCACGGTAAAAGACGCGCCACCTCCGGTCATAGCATAAACGCCCGCACGCACGGAGCCGTGTTGTACAACCCCCTGACGCATCAGTTCAAGATAGTCAAACCACTCAATGTTCAGCAGCGCCGCATAGTGCATGAGGATCTGACCATTCACACCCAGCACGTAAAGCAGACCGATGTCACCTTCCTTGAGCGCAGCCCGCTCCTCACCGTTAAGATCGTACTGATCCAGCAGGGCGTCGATGTTGCGGTGGAACTTATCCTGGCACTGCTCATCGCGATTCAGGTGATAGAGGAATTTTTGTACTTGATACAGGCTCACGATGACACCTACGTTCCCAGCTTCGGTACAGTATGGGTATCTGCGCCGATACAGACATTCTTGGTTTCCATGTAGAAGTCAAAGCTGTAATCACCGCCGTCACGACCAATGCCGCTGGCTTTCATGCCGCCAAAGGGTGACGGCAGATGCCGGTTGTTCTCCGAGTTGACCCAGACCATGCCCACATCCAGGTTCCGGGACATGCGAATGGCCCGCCCGGTATCACTGGTCCACACATACCCAGCCAGGCCGTAACGTACGTCGTTGGCCATGGCCAGCGCCTGGGCCTCGTCCTGGAATGGGATAGCCGTGAGCACCGGACCAAAAATCTCTTCCTGAGCAATGCGCATTTGATTGGTTGCCTGAGTGAACAGTGTGGGGGCGACAAAGTGGCCGTTTGCGTGCGCAGAGCCATTCGCCATCGCGCGCGTGCCGCCCGCCGCAATAGTGGCACCTTCCTGTTGTGCGATCTCAAAGTAACTGCAGACCTTATCGAAGTGGCGCGCATGGATCAGCGGGCCAACTTCTGTGGCCGGATCAAGCGGATGCCCTACCTTGAGTTTGGCGACCCGCGCTTGGATGCGCGCGGTGAAATCGTCGTAAATGGATTCTTCAATCAGCACCCGACTGGACGAGGTACAGCGCTCACCATTCAGCGAATAAATCATGAACACCACTGCGTCCAGGGCGCGTTCAAGATCAGCATCAGCAAAGACAACAACGGGGTTCTTGCCACCCAGTTCAAAGTGCACACGCTTCAGCGTATCCGCGCCCTGACGCATGATGTGCGACCCGGTCACAGATTCGCCAACAAAGGCGACCGCCTTGATAGCGGGATGTTCCGTCAGCGCCTTGCCTGCCGTTTCGCCAAGGCCGTGGACCGTATTCATGACCCCCGTCGGTAAGCCTGCGTCGTGCATAATGTCGACGAGCAGGCTGGCGGAACAGGGTGACCATTCCGCCGGCTTGTGCACCACCGTGCAGCCCGCTGCGAGTGCGGGCGCAATCTTCCAGGTCGACAACATAAACGGCGTGTTCCAGGGGGTGATGACCCCCACCGGGCCAATGGGCTGACGCAGGCTGAAATTGATATGGTCGTCTGCGGGCAGCGACAGACCATCACGGGCACCCGGGGCCAGGTCGGCAAAAAAGCGAAAATTTTCAGCGCCGCGAACGGCAGCTTTACTCATGAAGCGCACCGGCTGCCCGGTATCGTAACTTTCGATCAGGGCAATCTCGTCTGCCCGCTCTACGATGGCATCCGCAATGTTATGCAGAATCTCCCGGCGCTTGGCGCCGGACAAGGTTGCCCACGCATCGAAAGCTTGTTCAGCCGCCAGGCAGGCCGCATCGATGTCCTCTACTGTACCCGCCGCGACAGTACCTATATGGGATTGGTCAATCGGTGAGCTGTTCTCAAAGGTTTCGTTTGACGCGCCCATGGTGACCCGACCATTAATAAAGTGACCCAGGGTAGCGCCGTTGAAACGCGCAAGGGTGGGTGCAACGGCTACCAGATTTTCGTCGAGAGTGCCCATGAAACTTGTACCCGTGCAATTCAGTCTGCGATTGATTAACATGTTAAATAATTTCGGACGCATTAGTCAATCAGATACGAGGAACAACTCATGGCATTGAGCGAAGCCCAGGTGCAGGAAGCCGCCCAGCTGCTTGACCAAGCTGAGCAAACTCGTAAACAGATTAAAGCCCTGACAATGACCGTGGGCGACATGAATATGGAGGACGCGTATGCGGTGCAGGCCGCCTGGATGGCTTTGAAACAAGCCCGCGGCAGGCAGGTGACCGGTTACAAGATCGGGTTAACGTCTCGAGCCATGCAGCAGGCCATGAATATTGATACGCCGGACTACGGTGTCCTCCTGGACGACATGCACTTTGCCAGCGGCAGTACTATTGCTGCGGGTGATTTTCTGGATCCGCGCATCGAAGCCGAATTTGCCTTTGTTATGCGCACTTCACTGTCGGGCAGCGACGTCACCGTCGACCAGGTTCTTGCTGCCACCGACTACGTGG
Organism: Pseudomonadota bacterium; assembly: GCA_039196385.1. Lineage (GTDB taxonomy): Bacteria > Pseudomonadota > Gammaproteobacteria > Pseudomonadales > Azotimanducaceae > UBA4421. The sequence goes on along the minus strand of JBCCUW010000318.1, from coordinate 1,116 downwards.
TGCCCGTGTTGGAGCTGATTTCTGCGCGCAGCGTGCGCACCGATCCAGACACCGGGTATACCCGAAAGGTATTCGACACCATCGCAGACAATGCGGCAAATGCCGGCTATATCCTGGGCGCAGAGCAAATTGACCCTCGCGAAACCGACTTACGCTACGCGGGCGCGCTGCTGTATGTCGATGACGTGGTTGAAGAGTCGGGGCTTGGTGGCGCGGTGATGGAACATCCGGCCCACGGCATACGCTGGGTGTGCAAGCGCTTTGCCCCCCATGGTATTGGCCTGGAACCAGGCCAGATCGTGTTGTCCGGCTCGTTTGTCCGCCCAGTGCCGGTAACGGCGGGCACGCGAATTCGGGCAGATTATGGGCGTTGGGGAGAAGTGTCCATAAACTTCTCCTGAACTACGCATGTGCGTACAAAGCAGTTACGAGCGACCTTCCGCAACGGCCTGTCCGTACTCCTCGTCGGTGATGGTGCCACCTTCCTGTACCGCCCTGCCTTGATCTTGGGGGCGTAAATGGTCCTGCAGGCCATCTATACGCTTCCATGCCGGATAAGGTTGCTCACCTTTTTCATTCGGCACGTAGGGTGACGTTTCCAGACGCGCATGTTTATGGATGTAACGCGCGCAATTCAAAAACACCCGATCAACCTTGGCTCGCACCATAGCGATAGCGCCGGGATAGTCACCGAGCAGTGCATCGTTAACATCCAGCATGGCGGTGGCCTGCACGCGCACCCGATTGGGTGTTTCAAAGTCGATAAACAACAGACCTATTTTTGCTGTATCGGCGATGTTGCCCAGGGATAGAAACATGCCGTTGCCATCATAAGCCGGGAAAACCAGCGTATGGGCATCGACCACCCTCACCGTGCCGACGCCACCCCCCTTGTGGGACACGGTGGGTTCGCCCGCGCTATTTACCGTCGAAAGGAAAAAGAAGTCACGGCTTTCAATAAAGGCCGTGTGCATCTCGTTCAGCGACTCTTCAACAATCGCATGTTCCACAGCATCAGCCAGCGGTCTACTGTCGAATTGTTCCTGCAGCTCGCGCTGCTTTTCGGTGTAAAACGCCATGCTTGCGGCTCACGTTGGAATAGTTGACCTATCAAAG
>JBCCUW010000317.1:0-5470 GCA_039196385.1 Pseudomonadota bacterium | reverse complement strand
GCGTACCCGTGAATGGATTCAGATCTTCCGCCAGGTGGTGGCACGGCAGCAGCCGGTTGAATTCAGCGGACAACATTATCAGCTTCCATTAGAAGGTGGCACGGGTCTGGGTAAACCGCTGAAGCTCATTCAACATCCGGTACGCGAACACATTCCCGTCTATCTGGGCGCTGAAGGACCCAAGAACGTTGCGCTCAGCGCGGAATTGTTTGATGGGTGGATTCCCATGTTCATCTCTCCGTACCGTATGCAGGAGGTTTATGCCCAGGCCATGGCGATAAAGGCGCCGGATTTTGAAATTGCCGCTGCAGTCCCCGTTATTCTGGATGACGATGTGCCGCGCGCCCTGCATCAGATCAAACAGCAGGTTGGTTTCTATGTTGGCGGGATGGGGGCAAAAACCTTCAACGTGCACAAAGACCACATCAGCCGGTTCGGTTTTGCAGAAGCTGCTGAAGAGATACAGAACCTGTTTCTGGCGGGCAAACGCGACCAGGCCATTGATGCTGTGCCGGACGAACTGGCTGACGAGATTTCACTCTGCGGTCCCCGCGAGCGAATCCGCGAGCGTCTGCAAGCCTGGTATGACAGTCCGGTTACCATGCTGACCGTAGGCAGCGCAGATCCCGAGACGCTCGAATTTCTGGCAGAGGAAGTACTTTGAACGGGCATCGTCACGACTATGCGATTAAATAGAACAAACGGATCGAATAAGCAGATAGAGAGGGAGAGATGACAGCGATACACAGCGAACAGCTGGACGGTGACGCGTTACGACGTTTTGTTAAACGCAGCGGCGACATGGTCGCGGCTGGATTTAACTGTGCCATCACGGTGGCCGGCGATCGGCTGGGCCTCTACGTGGCCCTGCAACAGCATGGTCCGGTTACACCAACGGAACTGGCTGAGGCAACCGGCCTGCACGAGCGCTGGTTGCGCGAATGGCTGCAGCATCAGGCGTGTGTCAAGCAAGTCGAGTACGCGGACGACGGCCGTTTTTTCCTAAGTCCGGAAGCCGCAGCCGTGCTGGTGGACAGTGATCATCCGGCCTATCTGATGGGCGCGTTCGACAGCGCTGTTGCAGTTGCCCCGGCGGTGGACAAGTTGCAGGAGGCGTTCCGGACCGGGCTGGGCATGAGTTATGACGATCACGGTGCCAGTTGCGCCTGTGCGGTGGAAAAGATGGGTGCGTTTACCAAGCAGCATCGCCTGGTGCCGGAACTGATTCCGTTGATTGAAGGTCTGCACGAACAGTTAAGCGCGGGTATCAAGGTGGCAGACGTGGGTTGTGGTGGGGCGCTATCGAGTATTGCCATGGCCCTGCGTTATCCGGCCTCAGAATTTGTGGGCTATGACATATCCGAGCACGCCCTGGATCGCGCCAGAGAGAACATTGCAGAGGCGGGCGTCAGCAATGTCTCGGTGTGTAATCCTTTACAACAGCCGCTGCCTGCTACCGGTGAGTATGAATTCGTGGCGACCTTTGACGTCATCCACGACACGCCATATCCGGCTCAGCTCATTGCCGACATCCACGCAGCACTCAAGCCAGGTGGGCATTGGCTGTGTGAAGACATCCGGGGGTTTGAAACCTTTGCCGAGAACCTCCGGGAACACCCAATGGCGGGCATGCTGTACGGCTTTTCGGTGATGGTCTGCATGTCTGCCGGGTTGTCGACAGCGGACGGCGCCGGTCTCGGGACGCTGGGGTTTACGGAAGGCGTGGCTCGTGAGATGACAGCCGCCGCGGGTTTTGCATCTTTCCGCAAACTGGATGTCGATAATCCGTTAAACAACTATTATGTGTTGACCCGTTGAGAGGGTCGTTCAGGCTCCAGTTACGGAAGGCATCACTTAACACGTCACCCGTGCGATAATTAGTTTATGCAACCTGATAATGACATGCACAACGATACCCACAACCTGCTGGTCGGCTATGTGTTGTGGATCATCGGCTTTCTGGGTGCCCATCGTTTCTACTTCGGTCGCCCGGTGAGCGGTACAATTTATTTTTTCACGCTGGGCTTACTGGGTATCGGCTGGCTGATTGACCTGTTTCTCATGCCTGGGTTGGAACGTTCGGCAGACCGGCGTTACCAGCAGGGTGAGTTGAATTACACGTTTGCCTGGGTACTCCTCTCCTTTCTTGGCATTTTCGGTTTACACCGTTTCTATCAGGGTAAGATTGGCACCGGCTTGTTGTACCTGGTCTCGCTGGGTTTGCTGGGCGTAGGCATCATTTACGACTTCTGGACGCTAAACGAACAGCTTTCCGCAGAAAACTCAGAGCGCCAGTATCGCTGAAACGCGCTTTCGTTTAGCGAAGACCGGCGCAATGATCAATCGTAGCGGGCGCTTTTTGCCTGATAGCTGAATTGCGTGATGCCGGTATCTGCACGCATGTCCTGGGTGGTCTGCGCCGTATTGTCGTCTAACGGTATACCGGTGGCATCCGCCACGCGGGTAATGCCGTTAAATGCCGCTGCCACAGTCAATGCATCTACCACCTGTTGTGCCCCCATCACCTGCTCAGCGTGTGGACGTAACTCCGCCAGCCCCAGCCAGTCACCCTGAATAGCGGCTTCCGCAAGCCTGCGCAGCATCTCCCCGTGTGGAACCCCCGGGTCACGGGACAGGCTGGTGACCGCGTTGAGGTCGTAGTTCAGTCCTTCCTGCTCACTGCTCGCCCGGAGCAGCATCGTATGGGAAGTGGTTCAGTAGAAACACTCGTTCATTGCCGACACCCTCGCAGCGACAAATTCTGCCTGGCTCTGGCTGATGGACAGCGGTATCTCTTTGAGCGCGTAGTGTGGGCGGAAAGTGCCGAAAAACAGGTCCAGGGCGCTGGGCACCAGACCCAGCGCACGGGCGATATTGGGCACCACCGGCAAGCCTGTATCGGCCATGGCTTTGTGGACATCAAGAATTGGCACCCATGCGCCGTCGTCTACCACCTGGGGATTCTGCTCGCCGGTGGGCTGTCCGGTAGCGGGCAACGGTAGTGCCGGCAAACCGAACCCCAGCGCGTTGTGTAACGTGTCAATGATCACACTGGTTGTCACCAGGCTGACAATTTCCACATAGGTGGGTTGGCTGATGACCTGAGTGACTCGGGTAAACCAGGCGTGGGTCAAACGGCCGGGATCGGTGCGCAGGCGATGAATCATATCAATCACCTCGGGCGCCAGCTGGCTGTCGGTCGTATGCTCACCTTCTACGGCATTGGGGCTCAACGCCGCCTTGCGCTCTGCGCAATAAAGGCAGGTGAGTGCCTCGCGGGCAGTGCGCACCACATCTACTCTTTCAGCGGCTGACAAAAAGGCGCCGGGCTGGCCAATTTTCCGCCAGGCCTCCCGATGGGCGTCTTGTAGGTTGTCACGTAACAGTGAAGTTTGAGCGTACATATGACCCCCTGCCGTCCAGCTGAAGTGTTCGGGCAGTGTATTGAAGATGTCTGGCGGTCGCAATCTGGCCATCGCCAGACAACCTCTGTGGGCATCCCTGATGGCGTGGACTATACTGGCGAGCCTTGATCAGCCGGGATTGCTATGCCAGATTCGGACAACAAACATCGCAGCCCTGCCGGGGTAGGCTTTGACACGTTAGCACTACATGCCGGGCAAACAGCAGATCCTGCCACCGGAGCGCGCGCAACCCCGATATATCAGACGGCCTCGTTTGTCTTTCCGGATACGGACTATGCCGCCGGCTTGTTCAACATCGAGCGCGCCGGCCATGTTTATTCGCGCTTGTCGAACCCGACCAATGCGGTGTTGGAAGAACGGCTGGCGGCGCTGGAGGGTGGCGTCGGCAGTATTGTTACGGCCAGTGGCCAGGCTGCCATGCATCTTGCCATTGTCACCCTGATGGGCGCTGGAGAGCACATTGTTGCCTCGCGCTCTTTGTACGGCGGTACGCACAATCTGCTGCAATATACGCTGCCGCGCTTCGGCATAGACACAACCTTTGTCGATCCGCGCGACCCCGGCGCTTTTGCTGAGGCAATTCAACCTAATACCAGATTGGTGTTTGGCGAAATTCTGGGTAATCCAGGTTTGGAAGTCCTGCCGGTGCCGGCGATCGCGGAAGTCGCGCATGCACATGGTTTGCCCCTATTGGTGGATGCTACCTTTGCCACCCCTTATCTGTGTCGGCCTATTGATCTGGGCGCGGATCTTGTGATGCACTCCGCGACAAAATTTCTCAGCGGGCATGGCGTGGTGATTGGCGGTGTGTTAATCGATGGGGGCGCCTTTGATTGGCAGGCCAGCGGCAAATTCCCCACGCTCACGGAACCGTATGCCGGCTTTCATGATCTGGTGTTTGCTGAAGAATTTGGTCCGCACGCCTTTATTACCCGCGCGCGCAAAGAGGGCATTCGCGACTTTGGTGCTTGTATGGCGCCCATGACGGCATTTCAGGTTTTGCAGGGTCTGGAAACACTGCCGCTGCGGATGAGCCGGCATGTGGAGAATACCCTCCAGGTGACCAATTTCCTGGCCGGACACGAGTTGGTCAATAAAGTCATCTACCCGGGTCTGGAGAATCACCCTGACTATGCGCTGGGTCAGGAACTGTTGCCGCTTGGCGCGGGTGCCGTGTTCAGCTTTGAGATCAAGGGTGGGCGCGCTGCCGGGCGCACGTTTATTGAAGCGCTGGAACTGTTTTCTCATTTGGCCAATGTTGGTGACGCCAAGTCGTTGGTGATTCACCCGGCCAGTACCACCCATCATCGTATGGACGCAGCAGCGCTGGAGGCAGCCGGAATTGCAGAGGGCCTGGTGCGCGTCAGCGTGGGTCTGGAAGACCCGCAAGATCTCATCACGGATCTCAAGTCGGCCTTGCGCGCGGTGGAGAAAATGCGTTGATTGGCGAATTACGAACGGGGATCACCACATGAAGGGGATGCTACACGACAAAACGGTTTGTTACGGTACCGGCAGCGGCGCCATAACGCCTGAACGTGCCACAGTGGTGTTTGTCCATGGCGCCGGTTTTGATCACGCCGTGTGGGTCATGCCGGCACGGTATTTTGCGCGCCACAAATACAATGTGGTGGCGCCTGACCTGCCTGCACATGGGGGCTCGGCAGGTCCTGCGCTGGCCTCAGTGGAAGCCATGGCAGACTGGTTGCATGAATTGCTGGCATCGTTGGGGGTTAGCCGGGTGACTGTGGTGGGTCACAGCATGGGTTCGCTGGTTGCGCTTGCGTATGCGCAGCGTTATGCAGGTGAGGTGGAAGGCATTGCCCTGCTGGGCACCGCCAGCCCGATGACCGTTGGGCCTGTGTTGCTTGACGCTGCTGCAGACAATCACCCAGCCGCGTTTGCGATGGCTAATACCTGGAGCCATAGTCACGCGCGGCTGGGTGATTGTCTGCAGCAGCGTCAAGCAACACAGGCCCAACGGTCATCGGGCTGGCGGTGCCCAGCAGGGCAATGCCTTCCACCTCACCTGCATAACGCTGCGC
>JBCCUW010000316.1:0-5476 GCA_039196385.1 Pseudomonadota bacterium | reverse complement strand
CTCCCGTGAACTTGCTGCAACGTGCTATGGATACCAAACATGCAGACTCACAAAAACCTGAATTGCGCTCAGCTAAGCATAGGATTGCTCAGTCTGGCTTTTGCACCGTCCGCGTTTGCATACCTCGATCCGGGTACCGGCAGTATGCTCATACAGGGCCTTATCGCCGGAATCGCCATGGCGGGCATCACCATCAAGACCTATTGGTACAAAATCAAGAATCTGTTCGGGGCAGCTACCCCTGAAGAACAGGAAACCCTGGCACAACTGCAGGACACCGATAACGCTGCCGAGTAGATTCCGTTCAACAGCATCGTTGCGAACCCCCGGAACTCCGACAGGTCAGCTACCCCGTTTTTTGTGAACTAAGCCGATACTCACTGGGCGTGACGTGTTTAAGCTCTTTGAAGGCACGATTAAACGGGTTGATAGACTGATAACCAGCACTCAACGCCAACGTGAGTATTGGCGTTTGGTTTTGCGCGGGGTCTTCGAGACAGCGCGCAACCTCTTCAACGCGGTACTGGTGCAACAGAGAATTGAAGTTCTTGTAGCCCAGGTTGTTTAATATCAGCTTCCTCAGCCGATACTCGGGCATACCCACGTGCCGCGCCAAATCCGTCACGGTGAGGCCCATCTGATGGTAGATCATATCTTGTTCAAACGCTGCACGAATTCGCTCTACTTCTTGCAATGACGTATCTTCATCATCCACCCGATTTCGTTCGGCTTGTGGTGCATTTTCCAGAAATTCCAACAGGTCACGCCGCAATAACCAGAATACGATAAACCCGAACATGAGCGTCTGCAGCGATACCAGGAACATATGCACCGGGTACATCAGTTGGAACGGAATCAGGCCTGCTAAAAAGCCCATCCGTTCGACAAGCAGCGAAACCAACCCCTGCACACCGACCAGAATCAGCAGCAAGACGCGAGCAGCTCTGCGGCTCTCTACAAGGTCAAATCTGCGATCGCTGATCGCCCAATAAAATGCCAACAGTGAGAAGGTAATCTGCAGACAAGCCGGCGCCACCTCATAAAGTAGAAAGGTGCCCACCACATGCGATGTTGCCCATTCTGATCCAAGTATCCAGGCCAGCGGTTCTTCCAGGAATAGCTGAATGACAATCAACACAAGCAAAATGCGCGGCAGCGCTTGTTTTTCACGGAACAAGGTATGCGCAAGTAACATGAGCACCCAAGAGATGCTGTTGCGTGCTAGATTAATCAGCCAGTATGTTTGACCGAAATCAATCTGCAAGGGCAACGGCACAGCGTAAGCGTAGTCCTGACGGGCCGAGAGTATGTAGGCCGTATAGTTAATAACAATCAGAAGCACCAACCAGGCAACTGCAGTGCGCGGTGCTGAAACCAGAAAACCAAAAGCAATTACAATCAGCAGACTCAATGCGATCGTATCAATGATCACAAAGGCAACGTCCAGAGAAGCCACTTCAGCCACCGCGCAATGCCTTTGTGATCGGTAGGCGCGCCGCTTTCAGGGCAGGCAAAAATCCTCCGAGCAGGCCAAGCGCCAACGCACACCCGATGCCGACGCGAATAAGGTCAGGGGTGACGCTGAACGCAAAGGCCAACTGGTTGCCGGACGCAAGGTTCTGAGTTGCTGCCAGATAACCGTCAAGCAAGACGTAGACAAGCAGAGCAGCGGCCAGGCTGCCTGCGAGTGCCAGCAGCAGCGACTCGATCAGTACCGAAACCGCTACGCTGACGCGATTGAAACCCAAAGCTCGCAACGTGCCAACTTCCACCGTCCTCTGCCCCACCACTATATACATCGTATTTAAGGCTGCCGATATGGCGCCTACCGCCATAATTCCCGCTATCAAGTAAGCAAACGTCTCAATCAGCGCCGCACGTGTTGCCGATTGCGCCGCATAGTACTCGGTTTCCAGCATCAAAGTCGTGTCCAGGCGCGGGTCGTCCTGGATAGCTAGGGCCAGGCGTGCGTGGTCATCGGGTGCCGCCAACTTGACCCTGGCAACACTGTATTGACGTTGAAACGCCGCCTGCGCCATGGGCAGATCCATCCAGATCTCAGACTCCACCGAAGTACCCGCCGCGGCAAATTGCCCAACAACAAGCCACTGCGCGTTACGCGTTGCAATGGTATCGCCAATTGACAAACCGGCATACTGTGACGCAGCCGCGGCCCCAACAATCACCTCCTGCTTGCCGGGTTGGAACTGACGACCCGCCACAATCTTGACCTCAGGACGCAGCGCAAACGCGGCGCTGGAGACACCTCGTCCGACCACATCAGCCGCGCTGTCTGCACTGCGCTTGACGGCGTTAATCGTTACGTAAAGTTCGCCGCTGACAACAGGAAAATCGTCGTAGGTCTCAAGACGGGCCAGTTCTTCAGGTGTGATCCAACCGTCCATTTCATTGTTACTGCTACCCCGCAGTACGAGCGCTCTATCAGGCTGGGCAGTCTCAATGAGGGTCGCGCGAAAACCCGAAGACATGGCAAGCAAACCAAGCAGCACAGCAACAACACCACCAATACCCGCAATCACTACGCAAGTGGAAGCCAGCCGGCCGCGCATGCTCTTAAAATTCAACCACGTCACCGCCAGCACTTGCCTGATCATCCGTTCACCTTCCTCAGCGCTTGCGCAATCGATAACCTTCTGGCTCGCAGCGCGGGAAGGGTGCCAACCACAATGCCCAGACAGGTCGCAATCGCCAGCGCTTGAATGGCATGCATCCATGTCATCTTAAAGAACCCAAGCACCATCGCCAGACTGGTCTGGACGTGTGGCTCTAACAAAAAGCCTGCAACGATACCAAGAGCTGCACCAAACAAGCACAGCAACAACGTTTCAAACATGACCATTGCGGCAACCGCGCTGTCATGGAAACCCAGCGATTTCATCGTGGCGAATTCCGCAACGCGTTCGTGGAAACTCAGCGAGACCACGTTGTTCGTCAGTAGTACCAGGGTAAAAAACACCGCCCCCAGAATCGCCATCGCAATCAGGCTGATGTCGCCAACCTCATTGGCCATCTCCTGCCCATAAGCGTCTTCAGTCATCGACTTTGTCGGGTCCGAAGAATTTTCGAACAGGCTGTCGATCGAATCTATCACCGCCTGCGCGTCTTGACCTTGCACTAAACTCACAACCGCCCAGCCAGCCTGGTCCTTGACCCACTCAACGACCGAATCGTTAAAGTAGTCGTAGCGCAACAGAAACGCCTTGGGTATACGACTGCCCTCAGCGGTACGGTAACTCCCTGCAAGCACAAACTCCCAGTCCCATGAGCCATCTTCCTTAGGCCAGATATCCCCCATCAGCGGAATCACTTGCCCTACTTTCCAGGCGTGCTTTTCAACCAGCGTTTCATGCACCAGGACGGCCTGCTTTGAGGCAAGAAATCGCGTATACGACAATGGGTCGACATCAGCGTCCGGGAACACATTGAAGTAACCTTCAGGATCTACCGGCAGCGTCGTAAACGTTGTCTGCGGATCCTTGTAATAACCTCCGAACCACACCATCGGGGTTACATCAGCAACACCGGGCAATTCACTGATCGCCCGGATGTGCGTCATGGGCAGATTGTCCGTCATCGAGTACCGGGCATCGACAACAAGGCGCTCCACCCCACCGGTGGTGACGCCACCCGCGAGTCCGGCTGAAATAGCGCGAATCAGCATAAACAGGAGAAAGGCAATCATCAGTGAAGCCAGTGTCAGGATCGTTCTCGCAGTATGACGCCGAAAACCATTCATAATGAACGTCGCGCGATTCATGTTGCTGCCTCCAGCAGACAACCTTTATCCATGTGCAGTACGGTGGAGGCATACGTTGCGGCAAGCTGGTCATGGGTAACCATCACAATAGTCTTGTGCAGCTCCTGATTGAGGGTCTGCAGCAACATCAGAATCTCATCCGCCGCCTGCCTGTCCAGATCACCGGTGGGCTCATCACAAATCAGCAACTGAGGGTCGGCGACAATGGCGCGGGCTATGGCAACCCGTTGCTGCTGACCACCGGACAACTCCACCGGTTTGTGTGCTGACCGGTCAGCTAACCCGACAAGCTCCAACGCGGCGGCAGCACGACTCGCGCGCTCTTTCCTGGAAAGTGTTGTCAGCAACAAGGGCAGGCCAACATTGTCGATGGCACTCAACACAGGCAACAGATGGTAAAATTGAAAGACAAAACCAACGCTGGCCGCCCGCCAGTCGGCCAGCGAGTTGGCCGGTAGTTGCGTAATTTCCAAACCCTGAATCTTTATCGATCCCGACGTGGGACTTTCCAAACCACCAATCAGATTAAGCAGGGTTGTTTTACCCGAGCCGGACGGCCCCATGAGAGCAACGAAGTCGCCACTGTCGATAGAGAGGTTAAGCTGTTCAAGAACGCTGACGGTATGTCTGCCACGTGCGTAGGCATGCGTAACATCGCGGCAACGGATAATAGGTTCTGGCATCTTGGCTTCCACAATTCGATGATCCTACAGGTGGCAAAAATTGAAGGTCAGGATAGAGAGCCTCCCGGGGCTGGGGCTTGTCAAATTCTGCTGGGCAACGCCAATTGGACAAAATAGTGTGTTTTTTCATGATTCGACATCCTCTTCCGCAGGGGTTGTAAGCGCTGCAAGAAAGGCAACGCGGACACCCATTTCCGGAAGCACTCTGTGATCACTGGACAGAAATCGAATACGTACGCGCATGGTGGCCTTGCTGCGATCTGCCGTCGGGATCACCGCAATGACCCGTCCACCGAACAGTTTTTCCGGATAAGCGTTCAGTCTGATTTCAACAGGCTGACTGGGGAGGACTCGATTGATGTAAGACTCATCCACATCAACCTCCACTTCAAGCGACGCCATGTCCACAATCGTGCAGATGCCGGTGCGCGTGAAACCACCCCCGGCAGAAATGGGCGATACCACCTCCCCCGGCTGCGCTGATTTTTTTACGACAACGCCTGAGAAAGGTGCTTGGATGCGCAGATCATCGACCCGAATTTGCATCAACTCCACCTGTCGTTCCGCCACAACAACGGCCTTTTGGGCACGCCGCTGACGCGCAAGCAGAGTGCCAAGCTCAGCCTCCAACCTGTCCAGCTGGGCTTCGTTGGCCATCCGGGTTGCCACCAGGGCACGCCAGCGCTCAAGATCAAGGCGCACGCGCCGAATTTCAGCATCTAGCTCCCGGCCGGTCGCCTCCGCAATATCAACCTGAGCCTGCGCCAGACGGAGCCCAGCCATTGTCAAAGTATCATCCAACCGCGCAATCACCTGCCCCTCTTTAACCGCCATCCCCTCCTCAACCAGAATTGCCGCCACCTTCCCCGTCGTTTTGGTACTGACAGTTGCGGCTCGTCGAGCCACCACGTAGCCTGTAGCATCAAGTACCGACGCACTTACCGGCCTTGCCTCAAACTGCGGCGCGACAAACACAGCCACGTCATCATCGGCACGGGCAGGCGAGACAACGGTT
>JBCCUW010000315.1:0-5498 GCA_039196385.1 Pseudomonadota bacterium | reverse complement strand
CGTGCCGAGGGGCGCCCACGAGGCCTCGCTCGCCTGCGGCGCCTCGAAGTGGCAGACCATCCAGCGCATCGTGTTGCCGGCCTCCTTGCCCGGCATCATCACCGGCCTCATCCTCGCCGTCGCCCGCGGCGCCGGAGAGGTGGCGCCGCTGATGCTGGTGGGTGTGGTGAAGTTGGCCCCGACCCTGCCACTGGACGGCAACTTCCCGTTCCTGCATCTGGACCGCAAGTTCATGCATTTAGGCTTTCATATTTATGATGTAGGCTTCCAGAGCCCGAACGTTGAAGCAGCCCGGCCGCTGGTGTATGCCACCGCGCTGCTGCTGGTCATTATTATTGTGGCGCTGAACCTCACCGCCATTACCTTACGCAGTCGTTTAGAACAGAGATATCGTGGAGTAGAGAGTTAAGCCATGACCGAGGTGACCCAAGAACAACCACTGGAAAACGAAACATCCGCCCAGGCTGAACTCGAAACCAGCATCGAGGTGGACAACCTTTCGCTGTACTACGACGAAAATCAGGCGCTGCGCGACATCAGCATGACCATCGCTCAACAGAAAGTAACGGCCTTTATCGGACCATCCGGTTGCGGTAAGTCGACGCTGCTGCGCTGTTTCAACCGCATGAACGATCTCATCGACAACGTGCGGATCACCGGCGGCATTCGCTTCGACGACATCGATATTCACGATGAGCGGGTGGACGTTGCTGAGCTGCGGCGCAAAATCGGCATGGTGTTTCAGCGGCCCAACCCATTCCCAAAAAGTATTTATGAAAACGTCGCTTATGGCTTGCGCATTCAGGGTGAAGACTCCAAAGCGATACTAGACGAAAGGGTCGAATGGGCGCTGAAGAGCGCAGCGTTGTGGGATGAGGTGAAAGATCGCTTGAAAGAGTCTGCGCTGGGCTTGTCCGGCGGACAGCAACAGAGGTTGGTGATTGCCCGTGCCGTGGCGATTAAACCTTCGGTGCTACTTCTGGATGAACCGGCATCAGCGCTCGATCCGATATCAACGCTGAAGATTGAGGAATTGATACACCAGCTGAAGAACGACTACACCATTGCGATTGTGACGCATAATATGCAGCAGGCAGCGCGTGTATCGGATTTTACTGCGTTTCTGTACCTGGGCGAATTGGTCGAGTTTAATGAAACAGACACGATCTTCAGAAACCCACAGGAACAACGTACGGAAGACTACATCACAGGACGCTACGGCTAGGTACAACTATGCACAGGCACATATCAGAGCAGTACGAACTAGAATTGTCACAAATCCGAGATTCGCTCATGGCCATGGGTGGGCTGGTTGAGCAGCAGGTGATCAATGCCTGCAAAGCGCTGATCGAACACGATGGCGAACTGGCACAGAACGTTCGCGAAGTTGAGTCGCAGTTGAATCAATACGAGATTGATCTCGATGATCAGTGTGTTTCCATCATCGCCAAGCGCCAACCCACCGCCAGCGACCTGCGCCGCGTAGTGAGCGTGATGAAGGTCATTACGGATCTGGAACGCGTAGGCGACGAGGCGGATCGGATTGCAAAAATGGCCATACGCCTGTCGGGTACGCCGATGCCAGTACATCAATATGCCGACTTCCGCGACATGCACCAGGATGTGCTGCTGATGTTAACCAACGCCCTGGACTCTTACGCGCGCCTGGACATCGAAAACGCAATACGGGTGATCCGCTCGGACGAAGACATCGATAACGCTTACGACGCGCTGATCAGACGCTGCACGACCGAAATGCGTGACAACCCGGACGAAATTGAATCTGCCGTGAGTGTTATGTGGGCCGGCCGCGCTCTGGAGCGCATTGGCGACCACGCCAAAAACATCGGCGAATACGTTATTTACCAGGTGAAAGGAACTGACGTGCGCCACGGTTCCGAAGAGGTGCCGGACCCGGACGAGGAATAGTGTCCGCGACAGCGCAGCGCCAAAACGCATATCGCACGACCCATACGCCTTAGCTTGCCTGTACGCAAAAGGCACCGTAAGATGCGCGCGCGGCCCAGGTGGTGAAATTGGTAGACACGCTGGTTTTAGGTACCAGTGATAGAGATATCGTGTCGGTTCGAGTCCGACCCTGGGCACCATAATCTCGCTTCGCGAGATCAGTCGAGTTTCACATACCCAGCCCAGCCATCAGACCAGACGTTCTCTCTTTGATGGCAGGAATGTGGGCGGCCAATTCTGCAGGGGGCATCAACAGTTTGCCGTCTGGCGCCTGCGGGCATTTCTGTTGAATCAGCTCAGCCCAGCCGTCATTGTCCTCAGGGTCCAGCTCTTCTTTCTCTAACAACATACTCAGCCGATCTGCAAACCCGATGCAGAGAACCCCTGCTTCAACGCTCCCGGCTGCGACAGGACTGACAAGCGGTTCGTGATGTCGGCGCACGACGTCGGCGATTTCGGCGGGCAAACTCCAGCGGTTACACGCCAGGTAACCCAGCTCTGAATGAGTGAATTTGAATATCTCAACATCTGCCTCAATAAGTTCGTCTGGCGTGTGCCAGTTTGCCTCGTCGACCTTCAGCAGTTGGTCGGGGGCGTGTTCAAACATGACGAACCGACCAATGTCGTGGAGCAGGCCGGCCAGATAAGCTTCGCCTGGTTCAAACTTCAGGGTTGGCGTGGCGTGAGCGATCGTTTCTGCACAGACAGCAACGCTGATGGAATGTCCCCACAAAGCAATTTCTGACGGCTTTTTGGGTACAAAAACGCGTTGAACGGCAAGGGACGCAACTAAGTTGGTAATGGTTACAGCGCCAACCCGTGTTAAGGCATCGCGAATCGATTTGATGGGAGATACGGATGCTGCGCCAGCTGAGTTAGCCAGCGCGACCAACCTGACCGCAAATGGCGGATCTTCCGTCGCTAACGCTTCAACTTGTTCAAAGTAGTCTTCGTCAGCGACGTTAACTTGCAGAATACGAACAAGTACCTGGGGGAGTATCGGCAACTCATCGATCTTGTTCTTCAGCGAGTTCAGTGCCGTTTCGTCGATCGCATTCCTTGGGGCTTTGTCGTTATCCATAGCGAATATACCTCTTGCGCGCAAACATAGACTTTGAGGTTCGTACCTGCCGGTCTTACCACAAAACTAAAAACTCAGCAGGAGGAGCTAATCAGGATTGTTTGTTCCCCTGAATACGTAGTTATACATATGCGCGACAAGCCACAGACTCTGCAAGTACCCTGCCTCCCAAGGCAAGGTCAGAATCCCTTGTCATTTGCGCTGGATCGCGCATTACCCAAGTAGTTGTAGTATCCCAGTTTTCTCCAATTAGCGCAGTTAAAGGCAAAGTTCACCGTACCGATACTACTGGTGAAGTTAGCCCAGGCTAACTGCGGGAAATCGTTCGTGCAGGTAGAGCCGATAAAAGAAACGTTTGTGGTACTGAGGTCAGTGGCATCGTTGTTCGCTGCGCCCGCGGTAATGGTCAGGTTAGCAAAACTCCAATCGGTATGATTCGCAAAAGACTCCTGTTCAGGGGCGCCACCTGCGAATGTGTAGCTCACTCCATAGTTGTCGTTCGTGCCTTCACAATCATTGTCCAGCGACCCCTGGGTTACTTCGAACGCGTTACTCTCCATCACACTGTCCACACAGGAAAAGCTGCCGGAACCAACAAACGCGTTGTTTTCCGCAGTCATACCTGCCTGAAATGTACTGCTGGAGTTACGGTCTCGAAAGCCCATATCCACCAGGGTGTTATGGACAAAGTACTTACCCTGAGTAATTGTCGGACTGACACCCACTTCGATACCACCGTGATTAAACTCGCCGCCGTACAGAAATGCGTTATGCCGGGTGAGGTTGTTGTCGTTATCGCTGCTATTGGTGTACTGCTCCAGCTTCACACTCGTCTCGCCGGTCGGGCAGTTTGTATTGTTCTTACGAGCGACAACGCAGGCGTCAGTTAAAAAGCCGAAAATATTCCACTCAATGACGTTTGTTGATGAGTTGTCGACATAGTAGACCGCGTCTGCGCCGCTATAGATTCGATTGGCACGAATGATCCATCCACTGGTTTGCAGCAGAGAAAACAGTTCACACTTCCCATCGTAAACCAGATTATTCGTGAACAATCCATAGTTGGCGCCGTTGCGGTCTTCATGTGAGCCCCTGGCAAAGGTAAAACACGCCAGATTCGAACCGCCATTACTTTCGTAGTGGCCACTTGCACCGTAGCCACCCCGCGCGAAGGTGCTCTCGTCCCAGACTTGATATGTTGAGCCACTGCCGCCACCGTGGGCAAATGTGCCGCGAATATCGTATTGCTCCGAGCGGAGAAACCGAAAGCCCTCTTTTTCGTTAATCTGCACCCCTCGTCCAGCAGAATCGCGCATGACAATGTCCGTAAAATGAACGTATTCGCCGTCAATCTGCACCAGTCCTTGCGTGGTACTCTGCGGCACTGCACCACTGACACCGAACAAACAGGTATCTGTGTTTGAGCTGGTATTCGAGATATTACGGCAGGTGTCGTCATAGGTACCGTTAATCTCTGCCTTGGCCCCTCTTCCGGATCCGGTACCTTCGTTATACCAAACCAGAATGTTGCCATCGCCGGTATCAACGTAAACCGTGCCAACCCTTGCCGCATCTGTGGGCACTCCGGCTGAGCCTGTGCCTTTGAATGAACTACCCGGCACAAATCGCTCGTCTTCGAAAACCGAGCCCGCCACCAGACCAATGTCATCGCCCGTAACCAAGCCGGTGATATCATCCAGCGAATCCCACGCCTTGGCGAGGGTTGAGCCATCACAATCCGAAACGCAAGTACTGTTCGAGTCAATGATCTTTATTGAGCCGGTCAAATCGCCCTCACCAACCGCAGCTGGTGCAATGGCTATAGCGATACCTGCTTTACGCCGATTTCCGTTATCATAGGTATGCGTGTAGCTGGTCCCCGTTTCTGCCGCAGCGACCAGTTCATAAGCCGCACCCGCATTCATGTCGTTACCCGTGCTCAGTTCGTCCATGGCCTCGGTGGCGCCCTGGTTTATTTCCCACGAGTTAGTTGAGCCGCCACTCGCCATTGTACCCAGCGCAACCGCACCTCCAGCAGGTATATCGAGTGTATAAACTTGGTTGTTGTCCTGGCCGGCACCCTCACTCTGCGCGTTGTAGGCGTTACCCGAAAACGCCGCACAGTCCGATGCCGTGTCTTCGAAGGCAAACGCCTGGACAAAAGAATCTTCAACTTCGCCGACAGCGGAGACAGTTACAATACCTGTGCTGGACCCGAGAGTGGTTTCGTCGACACACCAAAGCTCAGCTTGCGCACCGATACTGGAAGTTTCACTCTCAAGATCAACAAACGTGGCGGCTTTGCCATCAACCGTGACCGAGCTGAGCTGCTGAGTATTGGCGTCTGTTTCTTCGAAGTACCAGATGACAATCAGCCTGTCGCTACCCGTCACATCCAGGTTGGACACGCTGTCTCCTTCGTAGTGCTGCTCATCAATGAGCGAAACGG
>JBCCUW010000314.1:0-5554 GCA_039196385.1 Pseudomonadota bacterium | reverse complement strand
GATACGCCTCAGCGGTAGACGTAATGGCACGGTCTTCTGTCAGTCTGACACAGACAAGCGGCTGGTCGTGTTCGAGCAGTGCGGCTGGTGCCAATTGCTGATCAGGGTCAAGCCGGCTGACGTCATCCGGTTTGATGGTGGCGCCGTTGAACTGGTCGCACAGTTTCGCCAGTTCTGCATCAGGACGCAGCAACGGGTTGGGAAACAGGCAATCGAGCACCTCACCGCGATTATTGTGACTGGCTATGCCCAGACCGAAAGCAAATATATTCGACATGTTTACTGTGTTCGTTTTTTCGGGCGGCCATTCTACTCGGCGTTGGCGTCGGGTCAATCAGCCACTTATTTAGTTATGACGGCAGGGCTGTCCGGGCAAACTCTGCCAGGCGTTGCGCTGCTTCAATACACTGGTCCTGCGGCGCCACCCAGGCGATACGAACATGATTCTGGCCTGGATTGTTGCCTGTCGCACCGGCTCTGGCGAGAAAACTGCCCGGCATAACGGTGACGTTGTACTGCGCCAGTAGCTGCTGGCAGAACTGTTGGTCGTCCATCGGTAAAGGGAGCCAATGGAAGAAGCTGCCAGCAGGCTGATGCACAGCGTAGTGTGGCGCCAGGATGGCTTCTACCGCAGCAAATTTCTGGTGATACAACTGTCGATTAGCGGTGACATGTTCTTCGTCCTGCCAGGCCAGAGCAGATGCATGTTGATGATGGGCGCTCATCGCGCAGCCATGATATGTCCGGTACTTCAGGTAGTCTGTCATTATCTGCGGATCACCGGCTACAAAGCCGCTGCGCAGGCCGGGCAGGTTGGAGCGCTTGGAGAGACTGTGAAACACCACGCAGCGCGCGTAGTCAGCGTTACCCATGGCGTCGCTGGCGCTGAGCAGACTCACTGGCGGTTGCTGCTCATCGAAGTAGATTTCGGAATAACACTCATCAGCCGCGATCACAAAGTCGTATTTGTGGGCGAGCTCAATTAATCCCTGCAGCTGTGATTGGCTGATGATCTGTCCTGTTGGATTGCCGGGTGAACACAGGTAAACGATCTCGGTATCTGCCAGGATGGCTGGGTCGATATGCAGCAGATCCTGCTGATAACCTTCGGCGGGGTTGTTGTCCACAAACACTGGCGTGGCACCTGCCAGCAGGGCGGCACCCTCGTAAATCTGATAAAACGGATTTGGCATGAGCACCTTGCTCTGCGCGCTGCCGCTTAACTGGGCTTGCGCAAACGAAAAAAGTGCTTCGCGGGTGCCGGTTACCGGCAGAATCTGATTGCCGGGATCAACCCCCACCGCGAACCGGCGTTGCAACCATCCGGCGATGGCGTTGCGCAGCTCATCGGTGCCTCGGGTGGCGGGGTAAGTAGTCAGGCACTGAGTCAGAGTGGCCGGGTCAGCTAGCGCCGCGACGACAAAGTCGGGTGGGGTATGTTTCGGCTCCCCGAGCGAGAGCGGGATGTGCGGCAAGTGGTCCGGTGGTTCGATGTGTTCGGTCAGCAAGCGCAGTTTTTCAAAAGGGTACTGCTGCAGTTGGGCAAAATGCGGGTGTCTGGTCACGTCAGTCCCTGTTACTGGCTTTGTAAGTGCTGGTCAATGCGCTGGCGTATGGTATGCGTTAACTCGTAACCGGTCTGTCCGGCCGCCACAGCTTTGCCCGCGCTGGTCTGAATGACAAACGTATCTTCAACCCGCTCTCCAAGGGTGGTGATTTTGGCTGACAGTAAATGCAACTCCAACTCAATAAACATGCGGCCTATTGTCGCCAGCAGACCGGGTCGATCCGATGCCAGAACGGTGAGTGTTGAAGACTTGCGCCCGGGATTACTCTTGATGGTCACCTCGGTGGCCTGGACCAGATCCCTTTGCCTGCGCGACACACGGCGTCGGGGCTGCTTTTTCATGCGCTGCGGATGCAATATCACTTCAACCAGGCGCGCCTCGATCTGTACCCGTAGTGGCGAATCGCTGGGCAGGGCTTTGCCGTTTTCGTCAAGCACGGTGTAGGTGTCGAGGCACATACCGCTGGGGCCCGTGCTGATCACCGCGTCTACCACCGAAACGTTAAATTCAGCCAGTGTAACCACGGTTGTGGCGAACAGGTGTTGGGTGTCCTGAGCATAAACATAGATGCGGGTGGCGCCCTGGGCATTCAAATCGCCCTGACTGTTGTTCATGTAAACCAGCGGGGTTGCCGTTGCGTCACAGTGACTGGCGGCGTGTTCGAGCAGAGCGCCGGTAAACTGTGCAATTTGTGGTGGTGTGTGACGCAAAAAGAAGTCGTCACCCAGGTCATGCCAGACGGATTGGATCCTGTCCGCGTCTGCACCATCCGCCAGTTTTTCAGGTAGCCGCTCCTGCAGCCATTCCAGCGCCCGTTCTTTGTAAGCATGTACAGTGGCTGCTTTGTCTGCGGGCGATTCCAGGCCACGCCGGAGGGCTTTGCGGGTTTCCATGTACAGGTGGTGCAGAAGCGTGGCGCGCCAGTTGTTCCACAGGGTAGGGTTGGTGGCGTTGATGTCTGCAGCGGTTAAGGCGTACAGGTAATCCAGCCGCATCTCAGATTTTATTTCCACCGCGAACTTGTGTACGACGTCAGGATCGTAAATATCCTGACGTTGCGCCACAGCAGACATGTACAGGTGCTTTTTGACCAGCCAACACACCAGATCAGTGTCCGCTTCGTTCAGGCCGTGGCGCTGGCAGAATTTCTCCGCGTCCACTGAGCCGAGTACAGAGTGATCACCCCCACGCCCTTTGCCGATGTCGTGAAACAAACCTGCGATGTACAACAGTTCAATTTTGGGGATGTTGTGCACGCAGTGATGTGCGACCGGATACTTATCAAAGCTCGACCGATAGCGGAACTGGCGCATGTTGCGGATCACTTCCATGGTGTGCGCATCGACGGTGTAAATATGGAACATGTCGTGCTGCATCTGTCCGATGATCTGTCCGAACTCCGGAATGTAGCGGCCGAGCAGACCATAGCGGCGCATTCGGGTCAGTTGTGATACGAGAGTATAGGGGGCTTTTAGCAGCTCAAGAAACAGTTGCGTGTGCCGCGGATCGTCACGAAATGTCTGGTCGATCAGGTGCTGGTTTTCTCGAATCTGCCGGATAGTGGATGCCCGCACCCCGGCAATATCCGTGCGGTTGGCCATGAGCACAAACATCTCCAGCATCTGCGCTGGTTGCTCCGTAAAGGTGTCTGGGCTCGTGGCTTCGATGTAGTTGTTGTGCATCTGGAAGCGCTCGTTAATCTTGACGATCTTGGCGCGCCGGCGTTTCAGCACTGCTTCCTGAAAATACTGGATCAGGATGTCATTCACTTCACGCAGTGCCAGTACGTGGCGGTAGTAGTGGTGCATGAAACGCTCAACCCCCAGTTGAGCGTCTGTGTCTACAAACCCCAGTCGTTGTGACAACTCGCGCTGGTAACTGACTTGCAGATGATCCTCTTTGCGACCAGCCACCAGGTGCAAACCGAAACGCACCCACCAGATAAAGCGCTGGCCCTCTACCAGCCAGCGCATTTCGGTATTCGTGAGCACATCCAGTTCCACCAGCCTATTGGGATCCGTGGTGCTGAACTGTCGATTGCAAATCCATAGAGCCGTGTGGATATCACGTAGACCGCCAGGAGACGTTTTGACGTTGGGCTCCAGGTTGTACTCGATATTGTCGTAATGCTTGTGCCGCTGCAGCTGCTCCTCGTGTTTCGCCGCAAAAAATTTGTCAATTGGCCACAATCGGCTGCTTTGCAAATATTTATCTACTTTAGCGACAAGTTGCGTATCACCCGTCAGAAAGCGCCGTTCGAACAACGCAGTGGCAACGGTAATGTCGTTTCTGGCTTCGTCGCGACAACTTTTTGGCGTGCGTACGCTATGACCCACCTCGATGTTCAGATCAAAGACACTCTGCATGAACAATTCGATGGCGCGCTGATAACGTGCGGGTTTGGCGGCTACCAGCAGCAGGTCGATGTCCGAACCCGGATGCAGCTCCTGGCGCCCGTAGCCACCCACGGCGTACAGGGCAACCTCGCTGTCACTGTCAAACTGGGCGGCAAACAGCGCACAGATCAAAGCGTCAGTGCCGGTGCTCAGCTCCCGCATTAGCTCTTCGATTGGATCGTTGCGCCAGAATCGGGCAGCCAGCTCGCTTTTCAGTGCGTTCAGTTGCTCCCGGTTTTCTACTGCGGTGCCGATCGCTAGTTGCTGCACGTGTGTTCTTCGTCGCGCAGCGTGAAAATTTCGCATCCATCTGCGGTGACCATCAGCGTGTGTTCCCACTGGGCGGACATTTTGTGATCCTTGGTTACTGCAGTCCAATGATCGGGCAACAGTTTAATGTGGCGTTTGCCGGCATTAATCATGGGCTCGATGGTAAAGGTCATGCCTTCCTCAAGACGCAGGCCTGAGCCTTTGCGCCCATAGTGCAGGACCTGAGGCGCGTCGTGGAAGACCTTGCCGATACCGTGGCCACAAAACTCCCTGACCACGCTGAATCGATTGCCTTCCGCATGTTTCTGGATGGCATATCCGATATCCCCCAGGTGCGCGCCGGCGCGGACGGCCTCAATACCCTTGTACATACACTCTTGGGTGATTTTGACCAGACGCTTGGCCAGGACCGTGGCTTCCCCGACAAAAAACATCTTACTGGTATCACCATGATAACCGTCTTTGATGACCGTAATGTCGATATTCAGAGCGTCACCGGACTTCAACTTTTTGTTCGGGGTGGGGATGCCATGACAGACTACATGATTGACCGAAGTGCAGATGGATTTGGGAAAAGGCTTCTGCTCACCACCCCCGCCATAGTTCAAGGGTGCCGGAATACAGCCAAGTTCGTTGACAATAAAGTTGTGGCAAATGTCGTTCAACGTTTCGGTGGTTGTGCCGGGCTGAACGTGCGGTCCAATCATTTCCAGAACGCTCGCGGCGGCCCTTCCGGCGGCTCGCATGCCGGCTAAATCCTCGTCGTTTGCGACCATGGCAACCATACGTAGAAACCCATTTTGAAAAGCAATCGATTATGGTATAAAGCGCCCCGCCGCGACGCAATGATTATTGTAACCATTGCCACTTGGCGTGGAAATTAACCCGCAATGTGCCGTCTGGCGGTAGATGCCGACTGACATTGCTTGAAAACCGGCCGGTTTCGACACAGATCCACGGGTGCTGCCGTTTTTGGCAGTTGGCATCTGGGAAACCAGGCTCAGATAACCAACCCGGAGACCATTCTATGAGCGTTAGCATGCGAGATATGCTGGCTGCTGGTGTGCATTTCGGCCACCAGACCAGATTCTGGAACCCCAAGATGGCGCCGTACATTTTCGGCGCGCGCAACAAGATTCATATCATCAACCTGGAAAATACCCTGCCTGCTTTTAATGCAGCGCTGGAAGAAATCCAGGCGATGGGCCGCCGCGGCAACAAAGTCCTGTTTGTAGGCACCAAACGCGCCGCTGCAAAAGTCATCGCGGAGCAGGCCAGCCGGGTGGGCATGCCCTACGTCGACCAGCGATGGCTGGGCGG
>JBCCUW010000313.1:0-5599 GCA_039196385.1 Pseudomonadota bacterium | reverse complement strand
GGCTTCGTGCTATCTGATTTCGACAGATCCGTGAGTGTTCGAACTAGCTGAGCCCCGGAAACATTTCGGCCTGGTACAGCTTTGTCTAGCCTTCCCGTTAGATTTTCGGCGATAAGTAACAGGGCCTCTCTTACGAGCGTATCTTTTTTATCAAAGTAGTACATAACCATTCGGTCGCTAATGCCGACGCTCTCGCCCATGGCTTTCAGTGAACTGTTCTGAAGTCCCTCGTTGAGTAAGTGTACTGCGACTGCCTCAACAATCTGTTGCTTTTTGCTTTGAGTTTGGATCGTCACCACGAAACGCGCGCAAGACCAATAAAAGCCAACGATTCTCGCAGATTTTTGGTGGACCGCCTACCCAAACGCGGTTAGGAATCAGGTAATTGGCGGCCTTTAAATCGATGAATTCGTATATAACGTAGTGTTTACTACGTTTAACGTAGTGTACACTACGCTTGCTGGCGATTGGTCACGGACGGCAGCTTCTTGAGTAAAGCTGCGATAACCAACTACAAATCGTCTAGGCCACTCTTACTGTTTGAAAGGTGATCTTCAATGACGGGTTTCAGAATTCTCCTTGTACTAATGTTTACTACCCTGCTGCTCTATACGACCTTGGTTGTCCTAGATAGCGGCGTTAACTTTGTCACAACCTTCTTTGCCAACATATTCAATGTTGGATGGCAGGGCCAATTCAATCTGGACTTCATGATGTTGATAATGGTCACGTCGCTTTGGATTGCCTGGCGCCACAAATTCTCGCTCAATGGTATCGCTATTGCTTTGATCTGGCCTGTCGCAGGGCTTATGTTCTTGAGCATCTACTTGTTGATTGCCAGCTACCGTGCCGACGGTAATGTCGGTAGCATACTACTCGGCGATCAAGTTGCCTGATCCGGATACGCTTAACGACTGACGTCTGCTCTTGGCCGACATGTGCTCGTTGGAATGATATTCTGAACGTCGGCTTTCAATAAGAGTTTGCTGGGTTGCCTCTCTTCATGATCTGTCGACTGATCGGCTTTATTCGTTAGCTTCATAGCAGCTCCCATTTACATAAACCGCTCGCGCAATTCAAAGAGCCATACGGCCTCAGCTGAATTGGCGTCTTAGCTGCCGGGAAGTGCTGAGTACTTTTTGGTCAGTTTGTTTAGCACCTGGGTGAAACGCGGAGACTCAGGGGCCACCCGAGCCAACGCAATCGGATAGCGGACGCCATTGATACGTACAATGGCCGCCGGCGCGGTGAGCGCATCTTTGTGCCAGCGTTTTCCGGGCGGAAAGGCCGTACTGGCTGGAATGAACGCATCACCCCCATCGACGACAATCCAAGCGGTGCGCGAGCGATCGCCGCTTTCGAACTCGAGCTACTAACCCGAATCCAGATCTGCGACAGATTTGTACATTGATGATCCGACCGGCTTTTGACCTCGCTCGCGCGCAGCCTGCATATAGAAGGTATCTAAAAGCGTTTGCTCACCAACTGACGTTGATCGAAGACTCCGCGGTAAAGAAGGTGGCTAAGCAGGGTGGCGGTGGAGAAAGTGGTATCAAGCTCGGCAAGCTTTTAAGGCATGCGCTGCCGCACCTTAATCAGGCTGCCCTCCAACAGCGAATGGATTTTGCAGTACGGCTTTGTGCGTCTGCCCTATGTGCCCAAGCCCGGGTAGCAAACGCATTCCGCGGAGAACAGTCTGACTTTTTGATTGAAGGACTCACGGATGCGCTCGTAGGATTGTTATCTGCACCTGAAAGTTCTCGCACTAGTTGATCTGCAGCAGAGAAGTAGGGTTTTTTATGACGCTGGTCATTCTTGCTGTGAGTCGGGCCGTTGCGCAAAGGTCATTATCTTATCTGTCCCCTACCGCCATGGTTGCGTCAGTTGCACAGCGGGTTTCGTGGTCTTCGTCAGCCAATGCAATGGCACACAATATTTGCGTCCAACCGGGAGACTGCGATTAACTACGTTTGCAGACAGAAACTAAATAGAGAACAAAAATGAGAGATTTTGCCGGCAAAACTGCCGTAATCACTGGTGCCGGCTCGGGTATGGGCCGTTATCTTGCGGTTCTTCTGGCACAGGCCGGGGCTAACGTGGCGCTTTGCGATATTAATGAAGAGACCTTGAACGGCACCGCCGCCATGGTTAAACAGTACAATGTTGCACTGTCGACCCACATTGTCGATATAGGTGACATGGAGCGTATCGAGGCGTTGCCTGAAGAAGTTTTGTCACGACATGGTGCGGTGGATCTGGTGTTCAACAATGCGGGTGTGACTATGGGCTCGTCTTTTGCCGGGATGTCTGAGGAAGACTGGGATTGGGTCATGAACATCAATCTGAACGGTGTGGTGAAGGCAAGCCGGGTGTTCCTGCCTTTGTTGAAGGATCGTCCCGAAGCAGCGCTGATCAACACCTCGTCTATTTTCGGCATGATCGCAGTAGCCGGGCAATCGGTTTATCACGCGACAAAATTTGGCGTTCGGGGCTTCACCGAGAGTCTGGCCAAAGAATTTAAAGATTCTGCCGTGCAGGTGCATTGTGTGCATCCCGGCCACATCGGCACCAATATTGTGTCCAATGCCCGTTTTAACGAGGAAGACGAGGCTACTTTTCTGCGCCAGGACAATGTGGATGTGGATGAAATGGCGAATATGTTCAAGACCGGCGGCATGCATCCGTCACGCGCGGCGCAGATCATCCTGAATGGCGTTAAACGCGGCAAACGGCGTATTTTTGTGGGCCTTGATGCAAAGCTCATGGACCTGGCGCAACGCATCACGCCGATGCACTACGAGTGGCTGCTGCCGGTGATCAATGTGCCCCTCTACTTTCTGCGCAATAAAAAGCCCCTGGCGGATCTGCCGGAAGAACCATAACCCTGACGATCCTGAGCGACCGAGGGTCAATAACACTTTGCATCTGGCGAATCCACAACAAGCGTGTTGGGTTCGTCTGCTACCCCTACGCGCATGACAATCAGCTCTACATCAGAGTCAAGGGCCTGCCCTCGATGCGGTTGACGTGCCGTTTCAAAGACAGAATCACCCGGATAAAAACGCACCGTTTTGTCGCCATTGGTGATTTCCAGTACGCCGCTCAACACATACCCGACGGTGGTATAAGGATGGCAGTGCCAGGGGGTAGGCTCGCCCGCCGGAAGCTTGATCTTTGCGACAGAAACTTCTGTCTCTTCCCCACCAGACCTCTCTTCACCAGGCCAGACAAAACCCGAGCCATCCCAGGCATGCTTGCTGACAACGGGGTCACGCGGGTTTGCGTTTACCTCGGCTGGTGCCGACGAAGATTGGGCAGCGACACTGAGGACCAGAACAGCATATGCGGCCGCCAGTTTTGCTATGAATAGGGAGGTGGTAGACATGGGCGTGGCCTTCTCAATCAAGCTTTCAGGAACCCACATTACGCTTGAAATCGACCCACAATATCAACAGATGTCTTTCGGTTGACCAACGCAAAAAAGCCGCATGGGTTTCCCCATGCGGCAACGGCATGATGCCGCGCAGAATGTTCTACTTAGAGCTGCGTACGCAGGGTTACTCCGTAAGTGCGCGGCGCTTCCAGGAACGAACTGCGGCTGCCAATTCGCAGCGGTGTGTTAAAGGTGACGTTCTTGGTCTGCTCGTCGGTGATGTTGTTCCCCCAGAGCTCTACGGCCCAGGTACCGTCAACGCTGCCGATGCCGAGACGCGCATTCACCTTGGTATTAGCGCCCTGAAAATCCAGGGGCAGACCAGGTTGGGTGCTGGTGCGGCGTTCGTCTTCCCAGCGCGCATTCACATTGGCAAACCAGGCCAGACGATCACCTACCAGGCCATCATAGCTGGCGCCATAGGTGACTACTGTATCCGGTGCGTTGGTAAACTGGGCCCCACACAGGCTGCTGACATTGACCGGGGCATCCGGTGCATTGCCATCACAGTTGGTCGGGTATTCTGATTCCGCGTAAGTCACGCCCAGATTGAGCTGCAGGCCTTCAGTTGGCACCGCCAGCAATTCAAGTTCTGCGCCTTGGCTGCGAGCATTCGGCACATTGAAGGTTTCAAACCGGACACCCGTGAATTCGAGCACCTGAAAGTCTTCGATATCGTAGTCAAACAGCGAGAAGTTGGCGCGCAGACGACGGTCGAACAGCTCAGTCTTCAAGCCCAGTTCCCAGCTGTCGATCAGCTCGGAGTCAAAGCGCGGATCACCACCACCTGCCGCCGCGGTTGCATCCAGGTTAAAACCACCTGCCTTAAAACCGTGGGTGAAGCTGAGATAACCGGAAATGGTGTCCGTAAACGCGTAAACCAACTTACCAGTGTAGACCAGTTCTTCATCGGAGAATGTGTCGTCAAAGGTTTCCGGCAGAATGGGTATGCCTGTGTCCGCTGGTGCGGCAAAGGGGAAACAGGCAAACGCGGCGGTGAGGCCACTGATATTGCCAGCTACGCCTTCCAGGCCGGTACCCGCTGCACCGGCGTTCAGTGCCGCCCCATTGGCGATGGTATTCAAACAATTATCGTTGGTGGCAAACGGCTGGCGGAAACTCCCATCCTTTTCTTCGTCCGTCCAACGCAAACCCACAACCAGATCTAGTTGCGGGGTAAGGTGAAAGGTATTGTGGGTGAATATCGACCAGGATTCGCCATCCTGATCAAAGATATTCTGCGCAAAACTACCCGCCGCGTTGACACCACCACCAAAGGCTATTGAGGGCGAAGCCGCCGCCAGCACATCACCAAACGTTCCGCCTGTCGCCAGGGGTACACCACTCAAACCCGCTGCTGGCCCCAAGGCTGGCGCCAGAGCAAAGAAAAACAGCTGCGCATCAACATTGGCAGAATAGTCGGCGCCCAGACCCAGACCCTGGTTTTCAGTGATCTGTTCATCGGAGTAGTAACCCCCCACCATCCAGCTAACCCAGTCGGTTTCACCGGCCAGGCGTATCTCGTGAGTCACGGTTTCGATGGCGTCAAACGTACGCAGACCGCCCGCCGCAGACGGCTGTACCGAAAAGATATCCAGACTGACAAAGTCGGAATGCTGCACACTCTGCGCATCAAACTCACGGTAGGCGCCGATATAGGTCAGCGTCATGGCATCGTTGATATCCCAGTTCACTTCCACCGAGGCACCCCATTGATCATTGGGGTTTTCAAACTGTTCCGCATTTGAATCCAGTCCGCGAAAGGCCGAATCGCCCAACGCCTGCACACCACCGTTCGCGGGTAAGCCGACGTTGGCATAAGCGTTAGCGCCTACCGCTCCGCTTTCCAGCAGCACCACGGCGTCACAACACTGTTCGTCTGCTTCGGAATAATCACCAATGAAGCGGATGTCCAGATTGTCGGTCGGATTCCACTGCAGCTGTCCGCGCAGCAGGTAACGATCTCTGTCGCGGCTTTCTGCGCCCGTAGTGCTCTCCAGGAAACCATCCTGATTACGCACGGCGCCCGACAAGCGGTACGCCAACTGATCGTTAATGGGTCCACTCACCCCCAGCTGAATGTTGGTCTGGTCAAAATTGCCTGCGGTGGCGTTGGCAAAAAACTCAGTCTCTTCAAAATTGGGGCGCCGCGTGCGGATATTCAAT
>JBCCUW010000312.1:0-5617 GCA_039196385.1 Pseudomonadota bacterium | reverse complement strand
GCAGACTCCGTGTGAAAATTAATATTACTCATCTAAAATTTTCTCAAAATGAAACAATCAATAATCACTGCTTTTCTTGGGCAAACACGCGACCGCTTCAGCGAGTACCACCAGCCTACCGAACTGGAAGAGCGACTTAAGATCGTGCAGCAAATACCGGGGGTGAATGGGGTAGAAGTGGTATTCCCCTATGAAACTGGCGGCTCCGCTGCCCGCTGTAAGGAGCTTGTCCACGGAGCTGGTTTGGAGTTCGCGGCCATCAATGCCAACATCAAAAAGGAACCAAACGTCGTTGCTGGAGCCTTGACCAGGCCGAACGCCGATATCCGGAAACAAGCCGTTGATATTATTAAAGGAGCTAAGGATTTTGCCATTGAAGTTGGTGCTCCACTTGTTTCCTGTTGCCCACTTTCGGATGGCTGGGACAACCTCTTTCAAGTAGATTATCAAAAAGCCTGGCGCAATATGGCTGATGCCCTCGGAGAAGCAGCTGGTTATCGCGCCGACGAGATGCCCCTTTTCGTGGAGTACAAAATCAACGAAACCCGAGTGAACTGCCAGCTCGACTCCTGTGCTAAGACCATCTTGATGCTAAAGGACGTTGGCGTCCAACAGATGGGCGTAACGATTGATTTTGGTCATAGCCTCCTAGCTAAGGAAAACCCGGCTCAAGTATTGGCACTATGCGAAGAAACCTTTCAGAATTTAGAATTTCACTTAACTATTTGCGCTTGTGTGCGCTGCACAACGGGGCAGAATTGTGCACCACAGCATTATGCATTGCAAGCCTATTTCGCCATAAATCAGGGCTTTTTAGCCGTTTTCACAGGATTTTCACACGAAATTGCGCTAAAACCAGCACATTGAGGACAGGTAGGTCTGAAATATTTTATTGCAGTGCAATAGGGCTTAAAGTTGAAGTGGCGAATCCATCTGGTGCGTTAGCCCATCTATATCGTAGGACATGATGGTCAAATCATGTACGTCTCCAGCTCGGTCTTCGATATAGTCCGCCAGTACAGCCTCCGGGCGGAAGCCCAGCCGCGCAAAAGCGGCTTGTGCGCCGGCCTGGTCGGCTGTCATGTTGGCGATCAGTTTCTTCAGCCCCATCCGGCGGGCAATATCAAAAATTTTACCGGTCAGATGGCGGCCCAGACCGTGCCCGCGCAGCTCCGGCGCAACATTGACCCGAATTTCGCCGACGCGTCGTGTCCAGCGAGCTTTATTGCGATCTACTGTGCCATACCCCATGACCTTGTCGTCCGCCCAGGCCAGCAGCGAAACGGTATCGCCGTTGGCGACATTAGATAGCCAGTTTTCCACAACTTTCTTTTGCGTGATATCAACGCGCAGAAACAACAAATCCTGTTCGGTCAGGTTTTTAGCGAACCGTACGATTGCGTTGCGATCTTCACTGCGTGCTGGTGCTAAAGATAATTTGTCACCGTTTTCCAATGTGATGGTTTGTGGGAACGCTTCCAGCGCGGTATCAATTTCTTCCGGTAATGGGGTGCTCAAGTTGGGGTCTCCATCCAGTGGTATAAGCTCCGCGTGATCATGCTGCGTTCATCACACTGCTTTGCAGTTCGGCAAAACAGGATTGGATCAATTCACCCATGGCAGGCAGGTCAGCCATGCGTGCCGGGTCGGCGCTCAAGTTGAAGCAAATCGACTTGTTGTAGTCGATGATATTGACCCCTACACCCAGGTTTGCCATCAGCGTGGGGACACAATGAATCTGCTTGACCGGGCGGCCAGCGCAATATTGATCCGTCTGGGCGCCGCGCGTTGTGCTCATGGTGAAATTGAATCCGGTCATGATCGGGGCCAGGGAGCTGGGCAAACGATTGGCGTAGATGGGTGAAAAACACTGCATCCAACTGGTTGGGTTCAGGTTCATATAGTCGAATTCAGCCGGACCGAACACGTCGCTGCGGTTGTCAAAGGTCGGTAGGGGCGGCAGGGAAGGCGCCAGTTCCATGATCAGTTGCAGCGCTTGTGCTTCTCGGTTGTGTTTGATGCTCTCCTGCTCCCAGCGGACTTCCTTTAATCGCTCCATCATGCTGGTCGGTTCTGCGGCGTAGGCGGGAAACACAGCGGACATCCGATTGTCGCGCACACCGTCGCTGTCTTCGCGCCGCACCAGTACCGGCTGCATAACACGCAAACGGCGGTCCACGGTGGCTTCGTTGCGCGCAGCCAGGTAACGGGCGGCGGCTTCCACCGCCAGGCTGGCAGCCAGATCGTTCAAACTACCCCCGCAACGGTGCTTCACCTTGCGCAGTTCTGCGCTGGCAAACGTGACTGAATGAAAAATACGTTCGCGCCCGACCACTCCCCGGTTCCACTGAGCTCGCATGGCTGGCTCTGTTGCAAACCGGGTCATAAACTCAGCGGCCTGCTGCAACAGCTGTGTCTGCGCGCGAATGGTTCTCAGCTTGCCTCCCTGAGCGGCCAGTTTGCGGGTGTTGTCGCGCACCGCTGCGCCGGTTAAATCCATGGTGTTGGGGTGCGGCGCAGGTGCCCAGACAGGGGCGGACACAGGGCTTTTAGGTTGCGGGTTCAGATCAAACAGATTGTTTAGAAAGTCTAGTGAGGTGTTCGTCCCGATCAGCGCGTTGTGCACGACGCTGACCAGCAGTGTTTTGCCTTTTGCCGCAATGATGTGCAACCGCCACAGCGGTCGGGTGCGGTTCAGCAACGGTTGTGCCAGCACCAGCCCGTGATGTATGGCTTGTTTGATTTTGGCGCCCTTCAGCTTCTCGTAGCTGATGTGCTGAACCAGATCAAAATCTTCAGCGTCCACCCATTCTGGGTGGGCTAGCTGGAAAGGCACAAAGGCCAGTTTCTGGCGCAGCCGTGGTAGTTTGTGGATGCGTTCGGTCACCAGCTGATGAACTTCGGCCATGCTCAGTTTGCCTTCGATCACAGCAATGTTCACCGAGTGTAAAGGGGCGGTAGCGGTTTCTCCGTACAGAAAGGCAGCGTCATAATCACTCAGGCGATCAACCGGACGCATAAAAGTTCTCT
This sequence comes from Pseudomonadota bacterium, assembly GCA_039196385.1. Lineage (GTDB taxonomy): Bacteria > Pseudomonadota > Gammaproteobacteria > Pseudomonadales > Azotimanducaceae > UBA4421. Next base: position 2,587 of record JBCCUW010000312.1, on the reverse strand, counting down.
CCAGATGTTAAGCAAAGTGCCTTTTATTATAGTCGAGGAACTGGCACCAGGCGCGTGCATGATACCCGGAACAGGTAATCTCTGGCTACGACTGTCTGGTTATCTGTCAGGTTGCATCAGCCTGCTGAATATCGGCAGGCAGACAATTATTGTGCAGCAGGGTTTGCGGGTTCAGCCCCCAGGTCAGCCGCGATCATGCGGCTCATGCTGTCCAGTAGTGCCTGTTGGGCAGCAACGGCTGGAGCATAACCTTGTCCTTCCTGCTCCGCCTCAAGTTGGATGTGGCGGTAGAATGGGGCAGCATCTTCGCGGCTGGATTGAATCTGATAACTGGCTGATAGCGTTGCGCGACCCTGCAGGTGGCTATGCAGTTGGTTGATCTCAACCTTCACGTTGGTGGTAGTTGCCTCTCTGCCGATGGGTGTTGCCAGGTCGGATGCCAGCCGGGCAGCCAGATAACTGTGAATATTCACCTGCAAAGGTTCCGCCCAGTGGTGGTGCCGGGCAGGGCGCAATTCGTGATCATCCAGTTGCAGCATAATTTCCCGACGGCGCAGATACGCGGGCACCGATACGCTAACAATGCTCAGCTCAGGCGGTTGTGTGCCTGTTGGTACCGCTGCCGGGCTGTTGAACCAGTACAGACGTTGTTCGGGCGCTGGTGCGCTGGCGCAACCCAGTGCGCAGGCGACGATGGTAGACACCAGCAGCGATCTTGAGAGCAAGGAAATATGGAACATTAAGGGTTGCCTGTGCCGGGTTCTGGGTCGGGGCTGGATGTACTGCCGAAGATCAGGGCATTTGGCCGCGCCTCCAGTTTGTCAGCCAGCGCCTGTACGCTATGGAGTGTGTCTGAGAGTTCCTGCAGCGTGCCGCTGGCTCCTTCGTATAATTCTGAGCCCGCTGCGACAGATGCCGCGACGTTCTGCAGTTCGATCATGGTTGCGTTCAGGCGCGCAGGCAGTGCCTGCATGTCCTCATCTGCGGCGATATCGTTCAAGGCGTTGAGTACATTCCGACTGCTCGCGATGGTGCTGTTGAGTTCGCTGATGGTGGCCTGCAGGGGCAGCTCATTTAACTTGGTCAGCAAGGTGGTGACCTGGCTCTCCAGTTGGGCCAGTCCGGTGGATACGGTGGGCATGGTGGGGTAGCCGTTGTACTCACCCATACCTTCGGGTGTGGCGTCGGGGTAGAAGTCCAGGGAAATATACAAACTGCCAGTGATTAAGTTGCCGGTCTGCAAGGTTGCGCGTAAACCCTGCTCGATACTACCGCGCAGACGTTCGTCCAGATGCTGGAGGGCCTGGGGTGAATCACCCAGGCCGAAGCGCCCGGGCTCCGCCCGGAACACGACAGGTACGGCTGCTGGTTGGGTGTCCATCTTGCGTAGTTCGTTGATCAGGACGTCTTCTACGGTGCCAACGCGGATGCCACGGTATTCCACCGGTGCGCCCACTTCGAGGCCGCGCAGGGACTGGTCAAACATCGCCACCAACAGCTTGCCGTAGCGGTAGGGATTGGTATTCGAACTGCGCTCGTTCCCATGCAGACGAAAGGCCGTGCCGTTGGGTACCGGGGTTTCGTTTTTGTGGTCTCTGCCGATATCGAACGCCACGCCACCCGCCACCAGAGAGGCGAGGCTGCCGGATTGCAGATTGAAACCGCTGGCGTCCACTTTCAGGTTAATCCCGCTGGCGTTCCAGAAGCGTGTGCTGTTGGTGATCAGTGTATCGTAGGGTGCAAAGATAAATGCGGAGTAGTTGATGTTGGAGGTTTCCAGGTCCAACTCTGACGTCTCAATTTTGCCTACGGTAAAACCTCTGTACATCACGGGATCGCCCGCACCCACAGAGTTATCCCGTTCGCTGTACAGCGTCAGTCGCACGCCGGGTACCCCGGGCGCGGTGGAGGGTACGCTTTCCAGCCCTACAAATTCACGTTTACCGGTTGCACCAGTGCCGGGAGAAAGTTCCACGTAAGCGCCGGACAGGAGGGTACCGAAACCCGAAATACCGGAAACGCCAACGCGCGGCCGCTGTACCCAGATCTGTGTGTCCTGCCTGAGCAGATTCTGTGTGCCTGGGTTGAGTTTGGCCGTCACGAGGACATGGCTGAGATCTTCGGCAAGCCGGACTTCCTCAACCAGCCCGATCTCCACGTTCAGTGCTTTAACCTGAGTTTTGCCCGCCTGGAGACCTTCCGCGGTTTCGAATTGGACAACTATCGACGGTCCCTGATTCAGGTACGTCTGGACGACAACATAAGCGCCCACCGCCAGAACCAGCAGCGGCATCAGCCAGATCAGCTGGATACGGGGTGGCTTGTCTTCGACAGTGGCCGGGGTGCTGGATACTTCACTCATCGTCATGCGCCTTATCCCAGATGAGTCTGGGGTCAAACAGCTCTGCGGCAATCATCGTGAGAATGACTACCGACGCAAACGTCAGGGCGGCAATACCTGGATAAAACGACAATACATCCCCCAATTTGATTAAAGCGACCAGCACGGCGACAACAAACACGTCGATCATAGACCACTTGCCGACAAATTCGGTGATCCGATACAGCACGATCTGCTGTTGTGGTG
>JBCCUW010000311.1:0-5623 GCA_039196385.1 Pseudomonadota bacterium | reverse complement strand
TCCGGCGGGCGCGTGCGGCTGGGTGTGGGCAGCGGCTGGCAACGGTCTGAATACGAAGCACTGCAGGAAGATTTTGGCAGCCGCGGGCAGCGCTTGGATGAAGCCATTGAATTGTTGCGCGCCTACTGGCGCGACGAGCATATCACCTATGACGGCAATTATTATCACGCGGATAACATGACCATGGAACCCAAACCCCCACAGGGCGGCGGTATTCCGATCTGGATCGGTGGCACCAAGCGTCCCGCATTGCGCAGAGTGGTCAGTCACGGCGATGGCTGGATGGCCATGAGCGCGCCGGGTGATCCCCCACTGGAAGAAAAAATTGCCCAATTGCATCAGTTTGCCGAGGAAGCCGAGCGGGACATCCACAGCATCGGTATGCAGATGTCACTCTCCCCGGATGCGCTCAACAAAGAAGAGCGCAAGCGATTTTATGCTGATCCGAAGCTCATGTTACAACGCTGCGAGTCACTGGCGGCCATGGGTTTTGATACGGTCTCCATAGACTGTGTGCCGATCTTTCAGAAAGGCTACCGCACCGTGGACGCCATGCTGGACTATCTCGCCGAGATACACCACGTCCTGCAACCGGTGATCAGCCAACCTGCCTGACCACAGGTTTGCCTTTTAGCTGATGCCTTGCTACCGCCACGACTTGCCAACCCGGGTCGGGATTAGGCACCATCGTCTGCGACCCACGAGCTGAGAGAAAACGGGAGTATCAACATGTCCAGCAACGCAAATGAGCCCATGTCCGCCGAAAGAGAACGGCTGCACAATCTGTTTCCGGATCTGGATTTTGATCCACATGAGTTGCGGGAAAAATACCGCCACGAGCGGGACAAACGCTTGCGCAGTGACGGCGAAAACCAATATCTGGAAGCGGCTGAAGAGTTTGCCCACTATGCGGACGATGACCCGTACGCAGACCCCGGGTTCGAGCGGGAAGCGCTGGACCTGGATATTGAAGTAGCCATCATCGGCGCCGGTTTCAGCGGCCTGATGACCGCCGCCCGTCTGCAGGAGCGGGGAATCACCAACTACCGCATTATCGAAGCCGGCGGAGACTTTGGGGGTACCTGGTACTGGAATCGCTATCCCGGCGCGCAGTGTGATATCGAATCATACTGTTACCTTCCGTTGCTGGAAGAAACCGGCTACATGCCCAAAGAAAAGTACTCCTTTGCCCCGGAAATCTATACGCATACCCAGCGTATCGGCGAGTACTTCAAACTCTATGACAAAGCACTGTTCCAAACCCGGGTCAGTGGCATCACCTGGGATGAAGAGGCGGGTCATTGGCTTGTGGCCACCCATCGAAACGACCAGATTCGCGCCCAGTTTGTGATCCAGGCAACCGGTCCGGCAAACCGGCCCAAGCTGCCGGCCATACCGGGAATCACGACATTCAAAGGACATACCTTTCACACGTCGCGCTGGGACTATGACTATACCGGTGGCGACCACAACGGTGGCTTGCACAAGCTGGCGGATAAACGTGTGGCCATTATCGGCACCGGTGCTACGGCAATACAGTGTGTCCCCTTCCTCGGCGCCCACGCACAAGAGTTATACGTGTTCCAGCGCACGCCTTCCTCGGTTGATCTGCGCGGTAACAGCCAGACTGATGAGCATTGGTATAACAATCTCGAGCCGGGCTGGCAGCGGGCCCGGCGCGAGAATTTTGCCGCCGTGCTCGCCGGCCAGAACTTCACCGAAGATCTGGTGGCAGATGGGTGGACCGACATTGCCCGTCGCATTGGAATCTCGCTGATGAACCGGCGCCCGGATTCAGGCAATCTGGATATGGAAGAGATCAGTCTGCGTTCGGAAATAGCCGATTTCCAGAAAATGAACGAAATCCGTGGCCGTGTGGACGAGTCTGTCACCAACGCACCTGCCGCTGACGCCCTGAAACCCTGGTACCGGCAATTCTGCAAACGCCCCACCTTCAACGATGAATATCTGGCAACTTTTAATCGACCCAACGTGCACATTGTGGACGTGTCGGACGCAAAAGGCGTCGAGAAGATCACCGCCAACGGTGTGGTGGCCAACGGCGTTGAGTACGAAGTTGACTGTATCATCTACGCCACAGGCTTTGAGATCACCACCGCTGCCCACCGGCGGGTCGATTTCGACACCATCGGTTGCAACGGCCAGTCGCTGTACGAGCACTGGGGCGAAGGCTTCCGCACCCTGCACGGTCTTAGCAGTCATGGCTTTCCCAACTGGTTCACCATCGGCATCAACCAGAACGGACTATCGCCCAACATGACCGCCATGTTTGACGACCAGGCTGTCCACGTGAGTTACATCATCGATACGGTCTTGCAAAAAAGCCAACAAGGCGGTGAACGGATTATTGAGGTTGATGCAGACGCGGAAGCGGCCTGGGTACAGCAGATTGTGGACCTGGCCGGAACCGGCGCAATGGCCTTTCTGGAAGAGTGCACACCGGGTTACTACAACCGCGAAGGCACTACGGCCAATATCAGTATGCAGAATTCACCCTATGCGCCAGGCATCAACGCCTTCAATGATCTGCTGAAAGCCTGGCGCGACCAGGGCGACCTGGCGGGCATGTCGTTACGTTAAGCCGAATCTACCTGTTGATCTGACTCTCTATCTGCTTGGGCAAACAGCCCAGGCAGATCAGCATCACTGGTGTTCAGCAGCGTATCCACCCATCGGTGAAAGCGCTGCCCGCCGCCCTCGTTGCGGCCAAACATCACATGTGACTTGGCGCCCACGGACAGATTCTTCTGCAACGCCAGGCCCGTTGCATAATCCTCTTTTTCCACGACATATTTGAGAAAATCAAATTGCTGTTGGGCTTCAGCAGCCTGGGCCTCATCTGCGGGCGGTTCCTCCATGAGAAAGATTTGTGTCGTCGTCGAAGACTGTGGCGTATCGCCGGGGAACAGCTGGCTGATCATTACAGACCGACCTCCGCCGCTGAAACTGGCAATGGAGATATGTGGAAAGATGGTCCATACCCCGGCGACCAGCTTCTCCTGGGGCCATTCCGCTTCAGGCAGTTCAGCAAATTCCTCCCAGGAAGTATCGGGGCGGCCCAGGTGCATGTGCGGACCCCAATGGTAGTAGTTAGCCTTGTGGCTCATATCTCCACCAAAAGTATCTTTGTGCAGAATCGGCAAGTGGTAGTAGTCCAGATAACCATCGTAAGCCACTTTCCAATTCGGCCCGTGGACCACCTGGGCGTGCTGGAAGTGCCAGTCAGCAAACCCGAACTCACTCAACATCTCGTCATAACCGGATAGAAACTCAGCAATATCCAGCGATGAGTTCACATCCAACGATGCCCAGATCAGACCAGCCCGTTCCAGACAGTTCAACTCCGTCAAACCATGGCAGGTTTTGTCAATATCACCAAATTCATCTGCCGCATACACCGCCACCAGGTCGCCGTCCGGGCTGTAGCTCCAGGCGTGATAAGGACACGTAAAGCGATAAGCGCTACCGTGACCATTTTCCACCAGCACCGCACCACGGTGGCTGCACATGTTCACAAACGCTTTCGCCTGCCCCTGGCGATTGCGGGTCAGTAGCACCTGCACACCGGCGGCATCCATGGCCTTGTAGTTGCCGGGTTCAGGCAGTTCAGCAGACGCCGCCAGCATCAGCGGCAGGCGGCGAAAAATCTGAGCCTTTTCCGCTTGCCAGCGCGCCGCGTCAAAATAGTTTTCCACCGGCACACGCAGTATGTCGTCTACCTGCTCCAACGTGCCATTGCGACCGTGTTGCAAGTCGTTGCGCGCCATGGCGATTAGTTGACTACGAGACATACGATCCCTCCCGATCCACCGCAGTGTTCTACCTGTTTGTCCGGCACGCTGGCAGCGTGCGCAGGATGCCTGGAACAATTTTTAACTTAACGCCGCCCCCCGCCACCCAGCACCGGGCCACCGGTACCGGAGAATTCCGCATCCGGCGCCAGACCGAATAATATACCACCGAGGGTTTCATACAACGGATGCGCCACCCAACGGTGAGACGCCGCGCCATGGGCGTCGCGCAGCTTACGCTCCAACGGGCTGGACATATAACTCGCACTGGTGCCGCAAGCAGCGTGGACTTCATCGACCACTTCGCGGCAGGATTGCGCACCATACGTACAGGCCAGGCGGGCGGCGACGGTAGCCTCGCTGGAAGGCATTTCAGCACCCCGGTGTAACTCAGCTTCTACCCTTTCCATGGCGTCAAATACGTAACAACGTGCAGCCCGGTATTTGGCAGTTAGCTCCCCCATTCGATACTGCGCAATCGGTCGATGCATCAGTTTGCTACTGGAAAGCATAGGGACCTTGGCATTGGCTAAGTCATGAAAAACCTGCAGAGCCCCTCGGGCAATACCCAGCGCGATGGCCACCTTGTTGTAAGATAAACGCAACGGTACCGGAATTCTGAAGACCGGGTTGTCATACAGTGCCGGGGTTTGCATAAGCTCAACCGGCAACCACTTAGACTCCACCAGTGCGCCTTCCGCCTTAACGTTGTGACTGCCTGAACCGCGCAACCCCGCGACATCCCACGTATCCAGTATTTCCCACTGAGATCGATGCAGAAAAAACATCTTCACAACCGGCGCACCGGACTGATCCAGACGCGGCGCGTCACCGTCCATAATGGCTGCTCCCATAAAGCACCAGGTGGCGTTGTGGCAGCCGCTGATAAAGGTGGTTTCGCCCCACACCTTATAACTACCGTCCGCTTGCTCTATGGCGTATGCCGGTATTGACCCGGGACCGCCACCGCCACACATGATCACCCTGGGGTTATCCAGATAAACTTCCCGGGCCAAGTCTTTTGGCATGCCACCAGCAGCCATGGCGTTGATCTCCGAACCCAGCATAACGTTCCAACCCACAGATGCGTCAATCGCTGCAATCGCTTCAAGCACTTCAATGGTTTGCAGGGAACTGGCGTTTTCGCCACCCAACTCCTCAGGCAGCGTAAAGCGAAACAAACCCGCGTCAACCAACTGGTCGCACAAATCCTGCGGAATGCGCCGAAGTTCCTGCGCAACGTCACCCCCGCGAGCGATGTCCGGCGCCAGCTGTGCAACACGCGTCAACAGGTCTGCTGAAGAGGCTGTCTGTAGCGGTGGAGATTGGCTCTGCTCGACGTGGTCTGCTGCGGACGCCATATGCTGCTCCAGAATGGGCAATGGATTCCGCACAAAGACTGCCAGCTCCGGTGGCACGCGCATTGATTGTGATCAAACCTGCGCCATGCCGTGCATAGTGCGGCTCGTCCACCCCTTACGGGTAATATTTGTTAAAGGTCGTGGACCCGCACGGGCAGTTCCGTAATACCGCGAATAAAACTGGAGTTCAGATATTGCGCGTCACCCACCACTTCGACATGGGCAAAGCGCTTCATGATCTCTTCCCACAATATATTCAGCTGCATTTCCGCCAGGCGGTTACCCAGACAGCGATGAATGCCGTACCCGAACGATAGGTGTTGTCGCGCGCGCGGTCGATCAATCAGCAGATCATTGGGCTGTTCAAAATGACTGTCGTCACGATTGCCGGAGACGTACCAGATGGCAACCTTGTCCCACTTTTTGATCTCTTTGTCACCAATTCTGGTG
>JBCCUW010000310.1:0-5659 GCA_039196385.1 Pseudomonadota bacterium | reverse complement strand
GCCCCAGACTATGCAGGATATCAGTCCGCCAAAACTGGTGGCGCCTCTGGTCGCCTATCTTGCGCATCCGGACTGCCGCGAAAGTGGCAGCTTGTTTGAAGCATCAGCAGGCAGTTTCAAAAAGGTACGCTGGGAACGCAGCCGCGGGGCTTATCTGGATACCGAAACGCCGATCACCCTGCAGGATATTGCGGACCACTGGTCAACCATTACCGATTTCAGCGCCAGCGAGCACCCGGACGACATGCGCGAGGCGTTACGCGGCATGTGGGACCGCAGCCTGCTCTGACTCAATAAAGAGGCTCAATAAAGAGGCTCAATAAAGAGACCCCATGCAGAGCAAACAGGAGTAATCAGCTGTCCTGGTAAGCGGGAGACGAGGCTTTCATCACCCGCGATTGCATCAGGAGGGTCGCAACAAGTTCACCCACCGCGTTGAACGCCTGCGTTTCATACCACACGTACTCTGTTTGCGGACTCTGGCCCACGCAAAGCACTTCACTGCGCAGGTGATAGTGCTCATGCATAACAAAGGGACCGTGGGTAAAGCCAATCTCAATGGCGCCAAACAGTCCTACCGATTCGCCAACATAAGGCTGCATACCCCGCATGGGATAAGCCCACAGGTACTCAAGAATGGTACACGGCGCAGCGACCTCGCCACCCCAGGGTGAACCCTCACGGTACCAGGGCAGTGGATCGCTGATCACGCCGGTATCGTAGCGGTGAAACTGATTGTCGGGACTGGCGACAACGTCATATTCGCCCAGCGACAGACCCGCATGCAGGCGATGCAGAATGCGCAGTTCACCGGGCTCGCACGGGCGCAGATCTTTGCTGCGTAGTGCGGATTGTCCATGTTCACCCAACGCCGCTGTCCCGGTACAGACCAGCAGACCATCTTCGCGTTCCATCCACACCTTAACCTGCTGCTTGCCCGCTTGCAGCGGCTCCGCAAAAACTTGCACCCGCTCCTGATCAACGGTGGCGTTTTTAAACGCCAGCGACAGATTACCCCGCTCAAACCAGGCGTTACCAAACACTTTGAGCAGCACCGGCGGGAACTGATTCATATGCACATCCCCGGCCACGGTGCCTCCACGAAAGCCAAGCTTAGCGGCGGTGGCATCATCGTGAATACTGCCTTCGCCCGCGTCAGCCGACCAATTGGTGGCCGCCCACAACGGGCCCTTGATTACCTGCTCTGTCATTCCTGTCTCCCATCCTGTTCAGATTGTTGCCCACTCTCCCCTTCTTGATTGCGGTGCCGGCGCTGCAGTTCCTGCATGGCGCCAACAATCATCGCCGCCCATATTTCATCCAGCTCAGTGGGATCTGCGGCAAAAGTTTCGGCAAATTCCGGCATTTCGTCATAGCGCAAGGCCAACGCCGTAGCCAGCTCGGCAAGGCGCGGCGGAATCGCATAGTTGTGCACAATTTCGCGGCTGAGAAAGGCCACAATGCGCTGCCGGTTGGCAACATCTTCACTCTGCATCACCGCCTGAATCGCCGGGTCTGCGGACAAGCGCTGAATCAGCAGTCTGCGCGAGTGCCTGTTGGCCCGGCTGATCTGTGCGGTCTTGCGGACCATCTCTTCGAACGTATGCGGGGTTGCCAGACTCTCCATATGCTGCTGATTAAGCTGTTTCTGCGCCCGCACGTAGACCGCCTGGAGCAATTCCGTGATGTTGCCAAAATAGGCATAGACCAGGCCCTTGCTCACCCCCGCTTCTGCCGCAACCGCATTCATGTTCACCTGGGCAATACCCTGACGCAGCACCAGCGCCATGGCCGCATCAAGTATCTGCTCGATGCGTTGCGCCGGCGGCAGGCGTCGACGTGTTGGGCCGGTTGATGGTGTGGCAGGCGCAGTCAATGCAGCACCTGCAGGTTAATCCGGCAGGCCAAGCACGCGCTTGGCAATAATGTTGAGCTGCACTTCATTTGAGCCCCCGGCTATCGAAATTGCCTTTGCCTCCAACCACAAGCGGCACATGGAGAGTTCTTCCGCCGTGAAACTGTCACCCTCCCAGCCTAAGCCCTGGGTGCCGCGAATACGCAATTGCAGTTCCAGCTGACTCTTGACGTACTCCGCTTCCACGTAGTTAAAAATTGACGTTGCAGCACCGGGGGTTTGTCCGGGGGTTTGGGCCGCTGCTTCATCAAGCGCGCGTTGCTGTGTCAGCACAAAAGCCCGTCGCAACATTTCATTGTTGATTATGTCTGTACGCAACGGGCCGTCCGTCAACTCAGACTCACCCGCATAGTGCCTGGCCAGGTCCGCCAGAGCCAGGGCAGGTTTGATACGTTCCATCGGCCCTGCCTGGTCTGCACTGGCCAAAGCTGCCAGGCCGGAACGTTCGTGCTGAAGCAACCGCTTGGCCACCGTCCAGCCTTTGTTTACCTCATGCACCAGGTCTGCTTTGGGCACTTTCACATCATCAAAGAACGTCTGGCAGAAAGGCGATTTGCCATTCAGCAGTTCAATGGGCTGGGTCGTCACGCCCGGGCTGTCCATGGAAAACAACAGAAAGCTGATACCATCGTGTTTGGGGGCATCGGGATCCGTACGCACCAGACAGAATATCCAGTCCGCATTGTTCGCGCCTGAGGTCCATATTTTTGAGCCGTTCACCACATAGTGATCACCACTGTCCACCGCGCGCGTTTGCAGACCGGCCAGATCCGAACCGGCGCCGGGTTCACTGTAGCCCTGACACCAGGCCACCTCACCCCGGGCAATTTTCGGCAGATGACGCAGTTTCTGTTCTTCGTTGCCATATTCCAGCAGCGTGGGGCCAATCATCGACACCCCCATGCCCTGCAGCGGCGGACGGGCGTTGATGCGTTGCAATTCTTCCAGCAAGACCAGGAAATGCGGCTGATCCAGCCCACCACCGCCATATTCTTCCGGCCAGGTCGGCACGGTCCAACCGCGTTCTGCCATGCGCTCCAGCCACAGATAGGCATCCGGATTAGTCGAGCGGCGTTTCTGCCCGCCGTTAATCTCCTCGCCAGCAACCATCCGCGTGCGCATGGAGGCGGGACAGTTGGTCCCTACCCATGCCCTGACTTCACCCCTGAAACTGTCTAAATCCACAAATCCACCCCTTACTGACCAATTAGTCAATAAGGTACCACGCCCGCCAGTGCGTGTCAGCCAGTGCGTGTCAGCGAATGCGAGTCAACCGGGACAATCTTCACAAAAATTAAAACAGTCGTTTGAATGAATATGCTAGACTGAGCAAATGCCGGCCACCGCTACAGAAACTAACGACGAAACAAATCCCAGTACCCGGGACAGAATTCTGGATACCGCTGAACTGCTCATTATCGAACACGGTTATGCGGGCACTTCCCTGCGCGCGATCGCCAACCAGGCTGATGTCAATCTGGCGGCCACTCACTACCATTTCGGTTCCAAACAGGGTCTGATTGCCGCTGTGATTCACCGTCGGATGGCGCCGATCAGCGCTGCCCGGCTGACCGCACTCGACAGTCTCGAGGCAGGTCCGCAACCCCTGACGATAAGAGCTGTGGTGAAAGCCTTTCTGACGCCACTATACTTTGATGAGCGCAATGAACTGCTGGCGGTACTCCCCAGTCTGATTGGTCGTGTTTACGGCGAACCTGAATCTTTGACCAAGCCGTTGCTGGAACAGGAGTTTACGCAGGTTGCCGCGCGTTACATCAATGTATTGAGCACCCTGCTCCCGGACGTACCGACCGAGGAAGTACGCTGGCGTTTTCATTTCAGTATCGGCGCGATGATTCAGCTATTGCGCTTCCACTCCCCGCTGGGGGTGGCGTCTTCGCACGATCAGTTTATTCAAGGCTTGGATTACCTGGTCAACTACACCGTGGCTGGTCTACTCCAAACCAATTCAGGAACTGCAGTATGAAAAAAGTTCTTTTGCCCATCGCCATTCTACTGATCGGCTTCGGCCTGGCCGCCGCCATCATTGCCACCGGACCTCAATTGGAGCACCAGGCGCCACCACCCACGTCGCCACTGGTGAGAACCTGGCTGGCGGAACCTGCTACGGTTCAACTCACCTCAATCACCCACGGCACGGTGCTACCCCGTTCACAGACCGACCTGGTGCCGGAAGTGGCTGGCCGCGTCGTGCGCCTCAGTGACACCATGGTGACTGGCGGGTTCTTTGAGGCGGGGAGTGTATTGTTCGAACTGGACCCCCTCGACTACGAGGTTGCCCTGGAACAAGCCACCGCTGCGGCCGCATCAGCACAGAGTGAACTGGCCAACGCCCGCCGTGCGCACACCCGGCAGTTGGATCTGGCGCGCAAGCAGTCCACCAGCGAGTCACTGCGCGACGAAGCCTTGAATCGACTGCGTTTTGCTGAAGCAGGCTTGCGCGAAGCCAACGCGAGAGTGTCCAGGGCACGCCGAGATCTCAGCCGTACACGCATCACCGCCCCATACGATGGCCGCGTCCGCACAGAAAGCGTCGACGTGGGTCAATTTGTTAATCGCGGCCAGACGGTTGCCAAAATTTACGCCACCGACTATGCGGAAGTTCGCCTGCCGGTACATGACGACGAACTGGCCTTTCTGCGCCTGCCGCTCAACGCGCAAGCATCGGGCCAACAACCCGCTGCCGCAAGCCAGCCTGAGGTGATTCTACGCGCCCGGTTTGCCGGTCAGGAACATACCTGGGAAGGGCGAGTAGTGCGTACCGAGGGTGAACTGGACCCGCAAACGCGCATGATCAACATGGTTGCTCAGGTTGAGGAACCCTACCAGGCTCAGGGTGATCGGCCGCCGCTGGCCGTGGGCCTGTTTGTTGAAGCAGAAATTCTGGGCAAAATCGCCAACCGGGTGTACACCCTGCCCCGTTCCGCCATTCAGGCGAACGATCAGGTGTACGTGATCGACGAAGCGAATCGCATCGAATTTCGTAACGTCGAAATCCTGCGCACGGTCGGTGAGCAGGTTTATGTCACCAGCGGCATCGAACGCGGCGAAACCATCTGCCTGTCTACCATTAACAATGCCATCGAAGGCATGGCGGTGCGCCCATTCACAGAGCAAGAAACTGCGGCGGAAGCCATCAGCAGTAACGAGCGCACACCCTCAGGCGGTCCTTCGGGGGGACCCTCGGGGGGTATTGAAGCGCCCAAGGTCTCCTCATGAAACCCATTATCCGCTGGTTCGGCAATAACAATGTCGCAGCCAACCTGTTGATGGGGCTGATCATCCTTGCGGGACTGGTCACGCTGCCGCAGATGCCGCGCAAGTCTTTTCCCGATATCGACATCCCCCAGATCAACGTGAACGTACCTTATCTGGGAGCTGCTCCGGAGGAAGTTGAAGAAGGCGTATGCGTACGTATTGAAGAGGAGCTTGAAGGGATTGAGGGGGTGAAAGAAATCCGCTCTGACGCCAACGAAGGTTCCTGTACCGTACAGGTCGAACTGTATGAGGATGCTGACGAAGCAAAAGCGTTGGACGATGTGAAGAACCGGGTCGACGCGATAGATACCTTTCCCGAAGAAACCGAAAAACCCATAGTGAATCTGGTGGATCCGCGGCACAACGTCATGGACATTGCCATCACCGGTCCCACCGACGAACGCGCCCTGAAAATCCAAATAATGAAAATCAATAATTTCTTTTTTAACTCCAGCGTACCAACAT
>JBCCUW010000309.1:0-5659 GCA_039196385.1 Pseudomonadota bacterium | reverse complement strand
GAGCTTTCGATCGTCTGGTTCTTTTCGATCTCTCGGGCACGAACTTCCTGCTCCGACGCAATCCGCTCAGCGTCGATCCGCTTTTCTTTCTCGATCCGCGCAGCTTCAACAATCCGTGCGCGCTCAATTTCAGCCTGTTCCAGCGTCTTCGTGCGCGCGATTTCGCGTTCACGCATGTCCTGCCCATAGGCGATACGCTCGGCGGCGACTTTCTTCTCCTTGGCAATACGGGCGGCTTCCGTTGCTTCCGACTTGGCAATTTCAGCCGCTTCAATGGCGCGGGCCCGGGCGAGATCACGTTCAGTCGTCTCTTCCTCTGTCTCGATCCGTCGCAACCGCGTCTTGGCTTCCTCGGCAATACGCGCTGCCTCAATCACCTGGGCATCCGTCGCTTGCAGGTTGCCATAACGGATGTTCTCCATGATCGGTCCGGAGAAGACGTGAGCGTTCTGCAGTACCATACCCATATTGGATTGCAGCCAGTGCAGCCCGCGCTGACGGTAATCCACGCCGTTGAGCAACACCTGCCCGCTGGTGGGTTCATAGAAACGGCAGATCAGATTCACCAGGGTCGATTTGCCACCGCCGGTAGGCCCCACAATCGCCAGGGTTTCACCACGCTGAACCCGCAGATTGATGTCCCGCAGCACCGGCTTGTTGTTCTGGTAGGCAAAATTGACGTGTCGCAGTTCGATGGTGTTGATACGCGCATCACCGCCGTCTTCTGCATAGTTTGCGCCTCTTGAGCCCGTTGCCAGGGCTGCTACAACTTCTGCGGAATCCTGGATGTCGGGTTCAGCTTCTATCAGGCTCAGGATACGTTCTGCAGAAGCCTGGGCCATCTGCATTTCCGCAAACCAATGCCCGAGTTGCTCAATGGGATCAAAGAAGTGTCGGGTGTAGGCCATGAACGCAATCAAAGTGCCCACCGGAATAATGCCGGCCAGCATATCCATGCCGCCGACAGCCAGGGCAATACCCGTGGCCAGACTGGCCATGGTGATGACCAGAGGCAGATAAATAGCGGCCTGAGTCAGGTTGGTGACCGAAGCGCCATACATACGATTTGTCAGACCCTGGAAGTCTTTCAGGTTGGCGTCTTCCCGGACAAACGCTTTGCTGGTCAATACGCCCATGATGGCTTCGTTGAAATTGCCTGTAATGCGGCTATTGGTGGCGCGCACGGCCCGGGCGCTGTTGAGTATGTGGCGCTGAAACTTGGCGGAGATCCAGGCGAGAAAAGGCAGCACGGCAAAGACCAGCAGCGCCAGCTTCCAGTTCATGACAAACATGGCCACGGCAATGCCGAACATCATGGTTAGCCCCCAGATCAGGTCCAGAAAACCCCAGGCCAGAATGTTCGACAAACGTTCTGAGTCCGATGTCATGCGGGCCATCAGCCACCCGACAGGTCGATAGTCGTAGAAACTGAACGACAGGCGCTGCAGGTTGGCAAAACCGTCGCGCCGAATATCGTGCGCAATGTGCGTACGAATCCAGCCGGCCATCCAGATAAATCCGCCGATCGAGACGCAGATGATCAGCGTGCAGATCAGGTAACCCAGCGCCCACCAGTGCAGTTGTGGATCAGTCCCGTCCTTCAGATAACGCTCCACGTTGTCAATGACACCCTTAGTCAACAGCGGATAAGCAACTTCCATGAGTGCAGTAGTGACCGCAAAGCCGGCCAGCCACATCAGCTGCCGCGGGTACACGCGTGCATAGTCGAATAGCTTGCGCCACAGTTGCGGGTTGATGTTGGCGGCCAGGGCCTCCTCGTCAAAACCGTCGTTGTAGTTTTCGTCATCGTACATCGGGCTGACTCCCAGACCGGGGTTGCAGTTCGGCCGCAATCTGCGCGTCCAAAGCACCCTGAATGTTGCACAGGCGGCGGTAAGGTCCTTCCACGTTCGCCAGCTGCGCATGGCTGCCCAGCTGTACGCAGTGCCCCTGTTCCAGCACCATGATGCGATCAGCGTGCATCACTGAACTGAGTCGGTGGGCAATGATCAGCGTGGTCTGCCTGCCTTTGCGCTGGCGCAGGGCCTGCAGAATGAGCTGTTCCGTATGGGTGTCCACCGCAGACAGTGAATCGTCCAGAACCAGGACCGGAGGATCTTTGAGCAGCGCCCGGGCGAGTGCCAGCCGTTGCCGTTGGCCCCCGGACAGCGTGACACCCCGTTCGCCCACCATTTCGGCGAAGCCGTCGTTAAAGCCGTTGATGGCGTCCAGTACGGCGGCTTCGGCGCAGGCCGCTTCGATGTCCTGTTGGGGCGCCTGGGGGCGACCGACCAGCAGGTTGTCCTGGATGCTGCGCGAATACAGAAACGGATCCTGCAGTACCACACCGATCTGGCCGCGCAGCCAGAAACGATCCAGACCTGAAATTTCGTGGCCGTCGAGGGTCAGGTTGCCCTGCTGATAAGGATACAGACGCAGCAGAGCGCGAATCAGGCTGGTTTTACCCGCGCCGGGTGGACCGACAATGGCCAGCGTTTCACCGGCGGCAATGTTGATGTCCAGGTCCTTGAGCACGGGCTGATCCACACTGCCCGGATAGTGCATGCTCAGTCCCCGCGCATGGATCTCACCCCGGGCTCGTCCATCCGGTGGGGTCCACTGCTCCGCTTCAGCCTCTGTATCCAGGACATGTTTGACCCTTCCTAAGGAAATTACCGCTTTGCCGGTATCGGTCAGCACACGCCCCAGTTGGCGCACAGGCCAGATTACGATGGACTGACAAGTCATAAAAATAAACAGCTCGCCGATGCTTAAGCTGCCCTGCATGGCAAAGTAACCGCCGGCCAGCAGGACAATGCCTAACTGCGTCATGCAAAAGAAATCCGAGATGCTCCAGTAGTAACCCATCAGTTGGATAAGACGGTTGTTGTGTTCTCTGAAGGCCGCGTTTTTTTCTGCAAACTTGTCAACTTCATGTTGCTGGCGGGCGAAAGCCCGGACCACCCGAATGCCGGTCAGGTTTTCCTGCAAGGCAGCCGTCATGGCGCCCTCTGATTCGTCGGTCAGCTGAAAAACGCTTTTGACCTTCTGGAAAAATACATACGCCCCGACGACCAGAAACGGCATCATGACCAGCGACCAGATGGCCAGCTCCACATGGATTGCGAACAATACAGGTACTACGCAGATCACCAGCATGATGGCGCGGCCTATTTCAATAACATCCGAAACCAGGAATACGCGCAGTGTTTCCACGTCGGAACTGCAGCGCTGTACCAGATCACCCGTGTCGGCGGTATCGTAGAATCCGCTTTGGACGTGGTGCAGCCGGGCATACAGGTTTTCGCGTAACCGGCGGGCGATGCTTTCGGAGGCTTGTGCGGCGAGTCTGCCGCGCAGGTACAGAAATACGCCGCCCACGGCGGTGGCCACAAAGCTGGCGAGGGCGGCAATCCAGAGATATCCGGTGAAGGTCAGTTCACCGGTGAGCCATGTGGTGATATCGCGCAACAGCGCCTGACCCTCGGTAAAATCGTTCTGGGTTAACACGTCGATGGCATGCCCGCCGATGATAGGGGCGGCAAACATGCACACGTTGGTCAGCGCCATGGCGAGCACGGCGGCGGCGTAACGTTGTCGTTGACCCACCGTCAGGTGCCACAGGTCTCTGTGACTGACTGCTGCGGTAGGGCTGTCTAAGTGTATTGTTGTGTTCATAACCTGCTTCGCGCTGACAAAATCCGGGAATATGCGCAGCAAACAGCTGCACGGTATGCCGACCGGGCTGGTGTGAGATTTTGATCTGGGTGGGGACCTGGCTGTTCTCAGCCCGGGTCCCTTACGTGGGGGCTAACGCAGTCTGGTAGAACGCGACAGAGTCAGCCCGAGAGAAAATCCAACACACGTACGCACGGTCGACGCATAACGATGACTCGGGATCTGCTGATTAGCGGGATTGAGTGCATTCATCGCTTCGCCTCCTGTGTGCGGTTGAGCTGTGTGTGATGGATCTGCGCGCGCGCCTTTCTCCAGGGCGGCAGCAGGGCAGCCGGTATGCTAGGCATCCGGCTGGCAAATGGCAAGCATCTTTTGTGATTGAGAGTGCTTTGTG
The DNA here is from genome assembly GCA_039196385.1 of Pseudomonadota bacterium. Classification (GTDB taxonomy): domain Bacteria; phylum Pseudomonadota; class Gammaproteobacteria; order Pseudomonadales; family Azotimanducaceae; genus UBA4421. The sequence goes on along the minus strand of JBCCUW010000309.1, from coordinate 1,587 downwards.
TGGTCAACCCGGATTGAAGTTCACCACCATTTTGCCTGTGTTAGCCCCGGTGAATAAGCCGATAAAGGCGTCTGCCGCCTCATCAATGCCGTTGTAGACCGTTTCTTTGTAGGTGATGCTGCCGTTATTCACCCAGGTTTCCATATCACGCCTGAAGTCCGCCGCGAGGTGGTTGAAGTGGCTGACGATAAACCCCCGCAGGGTCAAGCCGAGGCCAATCGCCAGGGTTAGATTGTTGGGCCCCGGGCGAGGTTCGGTGTCGTTATATTGGGCGATGGCGCCACACAGAGGGATGCGCCCGAACGGACGCATGTGCGTGATGGCAGCCTGCAGGTGATCCGCGCCAACGTTGTCAAAATACACATCCAGCCCGTCCGGTGCACCTTCGCGCAGGTGGTTGAGAATGTCGCCGTCGTGGTAGTCAAAGGCATAGTCAAAACCGAGTTCTTCGGTCAGCATGGACACTTTGTCTGCACTGCCGGCACTGCCAAGAACCCGACAGCCTTTCAGTTTGGCAATCTGACCCACGATGCTGCCTACGGCACCGGCTGCGCCTGACACAAATACGGTTTCACCTGCTTGCAGGGCGCCCACTTCCAGCAGGCCAACGTAGGCGGTCATGCCAGGCATGCCGATAGCGCCGAGGTAAGCAGAAGGCGGCGCCTGCAGTTCACCGAGCTTTTCAATGCCCTGTGCGTCGGCGGTGTATGCCTCACGCCAGCCATAGTGACTCGATACATGGTCACCCACCGTAAAGTCCGGGTGGTTGGAGGCGGTAACGCGACCGATACAGCCGCCGGTCAACACCTCGCCCAACGCAAATGGTGGCACGTAAGACTTGCGGTCGACCATTCTTCCGCGCATGTATGGATCCACGGACATGCACAGATTCTGGACCTGTATCTGTCCTGCACCGGGTTCGGGGATCTGCTCTTCGATCACGGCAAAATCAGCTTGGGTGGGCATACCCTGGGGCCGGGATTGCAGGGTGACAGCACGGCTTTGCATAATTTTTCCTTTTTTTATTGAGATGTCTGTTGGGCGCTTATTCGTCGGACTCTTATTCGTTGGAAATGGTGATTTCCTGCGCAGTGATAAATTCCAGCAGCGCGGCCTGACCGTTTTCAGTGGCGGCAATACCGCGCTGTAAAGCGTCGACAATCTGGTTTGGATCTGTGACGCGTTCGCCGTAGCCGCCAAAGGCGGTCGCCATGTCGGCATAGTGTCCGGATATTTCAATGGCGCCGTACTTTTCCTGGGAAACCGGCATGATGGGTATTTCAATCGCCATGGAGAAATTGTTAAACAGAATGGACAGAATCGGCAGCCGCTCGCGTACCGCTGTTTCGAAATCCATCCCCGTGAAACCGATGGCCGCGTCACCCCAGACGTTGATGCAGAGTTTGTCGGGTGCCGCCATCTTGGCACCCATGGCCAGGCCCAGGCCATAACCCAGTTGGGTGGTTTTGCCCCAGCCGATATATGACAAGGGGGTGGTGGCTTCCCAAAATGGAGTAGTCTGGTCGCGCGGGCTGCCGGCGTCGTGGGTAATGATGGTCTTGTTTTTGTCGACCAGTTGATTCAACT
>JBCCUW010000308.1:0-5675 GCA_039196385.1 Pseudomonadota bacterium | reverse complement strand
TGGAATGCCACAGTGATTCCGGATTCGTCGCCGGCTTGCGCAACAGAAATCTATGCCAGCACTTATAAAGACTACGTTTTCGCTTTATATAGTGCAGCACGTAGAGGGACGTTGGGGCATCCGCGCCCGCTCAAGTTTTGCCCCTTAGTAGGGTTGTCTTCAGGTAGTTTTCTTTTGAGTGAAATAGCTTTCGACGTTCTGGATAATCATCTGCAGCATCAACCTGATCTGGCGAGCGCGATGGTACCCATGGGTATGCTGCTGGCCTGGGCAGCCAATCAGCATCTGCTGGCCACGGCTGTGGTTGAAGAACACGAACGCCTGATACTGCGCATTCGTTTTCAAGAAGCGCGTGGCAGTGAATTGTTGGCGGTGTGTGGTGGTGATCTGCTGGTGTCCTTGTTCAACGAAGATGGGCAAGCCTTTCTTACCAGCTATTACCCGCGCTACATGCGCGACTATGCGCTGCTCTTTGACAAACAAGTGGGTACGGAATGTTACGTCGTTCCCGATGATATCGAGCATTATCAACGCGTTGCGCAGATGTTAACGGATCAGTTCATGCGCTCCCTGGGTCGCCGGCGGAGCGGCGCTCGTGATGGGGTCAGTTTGGTCACGCAGATGCGACGCTGGTGGAGTGGCTTGTGGGGCTGAGCATTCGCGATCTGGAGATTTTTAAGCCCTACGCCACCGAGTTTCCTGAGGAACTATTGCTGAACGAAGGGGCGGACGACAGTGTGCTGACGTTATGGCTGCAGGCGCCGATTCTGCGGGTGATCAAACACGGTGAAACCGTGCTGGGTGCCTACGCGATGCAGCAACACGACCCGGCTACCTTTTATCTGCACGGGGTGGTGATATTCCCCAGACATCGTCGACAGGGTGTGGGCCGCTGGTTCACAGGGCACGCCCTGGGTGTGGCTGAATCCAAAGGTGGGCGCCGCGTATTACACGCCCCGGGACCCTGGCGCACTCGTTTGAGCGGGATGTTTACACAGATGGGCTTTGTTGAACATCGCCCCGGCGGCAGCGTGCTGCGCTTTGACCTGATCCCGGAATAGGGCTACTGTCTGGGCTCATTGAAACCTGGGAGACTGGACCCATGGCACGCCTCGATCAAATCAAAGCAGAAGATTGGCCACAGTCGTTAAAAGACATGTTAAAGCCAGACATGTTGACGGACCTGGAACAGGGCCTGATGCGTTATTTTGCCCATACGCCGGAGCTGGTCAAAGGCCTGGTGGCGTTTTCAGGTGGCTTGAAAGTGAACCGCACCTTGCCTGAACGATTGGTCGAACTGGTGCGGCTGCGTGTGGCTTTTTTTAATCAGTGTCGTAGCTGTATGGCGATCCGCTATACCGATGCCGTGAACGATGGGCTCACGGAAGATCTGGTGTGCTCGCTGGAGCGGCCCGCTGAGGCTGATGATCTCACGAAGGCTGAAAAGGCAGCGATTCATTTTGGCGAGCTGATGGCAACAGATCATTTGCGCGTGGATGACGCGGTCTACGACAATCTGAAACAACACTTCAGCCAGGCGCAGATTGTTGAACTGGGCATGGTGGTGGCGTTTTTTGTTGGCTTCGGTCGCCTTGCGGCGACCTATCACATGGTGGACGAACTGCCAGATGCATTTAAGGAAAATAACGCCGAGCTTTCGCCCTGGGGCAATGAGGCTGTTGTCGTTCGCTAGCGCGGTTAACAGATCCTAGTCTGCGGTGCTGTGTGGCTCGTTATCAGTGCGTGCCGCACGACCCAGATAGCCGCCGTGGTGACGTAACCCGTAATCTTCTTTTGTCACGCCTTTCTGCTCCATCAGCGACAGGGCCAGAGCGTCAGTGATCGCCAGCATGACCGCCATTGACGCGCTGGGGGTTAACCCCAATGGACAGGGCTCTTCGATAACCCCCATGTCCAGCACAAAGTCAGACAAATCCCGCAGGTCGGATTCCGGGTGGGAGGTGACACCGATAATGGTTTCCACCCCCAGGTGGCGGGATAACTCAAGAATTTCAATCACCTCGCGGCTTTTGCCGCTGGTCGAAAATGCGATCATCACATCATTCTGTCCGACCAGCCCAAGGTCGCCGTGTGCGGCTTCAGCCGGGTGGATAAAGTCTGCCGGAGTGGCGGTAGAACACAGGGTGGCGGCAAACTTCTTGGCAATATAGCCCGCTTTGCCGATGCCAGTGGTAATGATTTTGCCCCGGCACTGCTGCAGAACTTGCACAGCCCGCACAAATTCATCGGTAATATCAATAGCGGCAATGGCGGCGGCTTCCGCCTGCAGCACGGCTTGCATACGTTCTTTAATGTCCAATAGCATCCCTTAGCGGTTGTGCGCGTTTGTCTGTTGGATGGGCCGTTGTCAGGCACAATTTTGGGCCAGATGTTGGCATGCCCGACAGGTGGCGACAACCGGCGCATGTTAGGCTGTCGCTGGCATTTTTGCACGGGGTGAAAAGTGGGTTTGAGGAGAACGGAGTTGCCAGGTGGCAGTTGAAACAGCGCCAATGCTGCTGCCGCAGCCGCGGACAGTGACGGAAGATACCCAACCCCAGGCCTCCGCCGGGCTTGAGGAAGACGCACGCGTAAACCCGAGCATAACCCCGAATAAAGGCCCACATATAAAAGACCCACATATAGAAGCGCGGCAGGCGCGTCTACAGCCTTTGTTGCGGGCGCACGGACTGCAGTTAACCGTCTTTGTACAGGATGTGCGGAACATCCCCCAGCTGGAGGAAGATGAAACCTACCGTCTCACTTTGCAGAGCGCCCAGTGTCATATTGAGGCGGCCAGCACGTGGGGCGCGCTGCATGGTCTGACTACGCTGTATCAGTTGCTTCAGCAGCCCGCGTTGCCGCAGCACCTGCTTGTCGATGACGCGCCACGTTTTGCCTGGCGCGGCGTGCTGATCGACGTTGCGCGGCATTTTCTGTCGATATCCCTGTTACAGCGGGTCGTGGACGGCATGGCCGCGCTTAAACTGAATGTCCTGCATCTGCATCTGACCGACGATCAGGCTTTTCGTTGGCGCAGCCGGTGTTTCCCTGAACTGGCAGATACAGCGGCGTATAACAGCGATGAGCTGCGAGCCCTGGTGACATATGCAGCAGAGCGTGGCGTGCGGGTGGTACCCGAATTGGATGTGCCGGGGCACGTGCACAGCTGGCTGGTGGCACATCCGGAATTGGGTTTTGCCCAGGTGAGTCCAACCCGGCGTTTTGGTGTGCACAAAGCCTGTCTGGATCCAACCAGTGAGCCGGTGTACGAGTTTCTGCAGCAGCTCTTCACCGAACTGGGTGAAGTTTTTCCCGACCAATACGTGCATATCGGAGGGGACGAGGTCCATCCAGCCTGGTGGCAGGAGGACGCCCAGGTACAACAATTCATGCAGCAACATGGTTTTGCGCGGGTTGCTGATCTGCAGAACTACTTTAATCAGCGGATCTGCGCACAACTCACCACTCTCGGCAAGCGTGCCGTCGGCTGGGATGAAGTGCTGCACAAGCATACACCGCACATGGTTGTACAGAACTGGCGTGGTGCCACCACCCGGGATCGCGCATTGCAGCAGGGTTTGCCTTGTCTGGTGTCGGCGGGTTATTACCTGGATCTGCATTATCCTAACGAATATCACTATCAGTATGATCCCGCCGCGCCTCAAAGTGAGCTGTTGGCGTTGGAAGACAGCTGGCAGGCCGACCCGAGGCTTGAACATGTTGCCGCCGGGATTGAGTGGACCAAACAGTGGCGTGCGGAGCAGATTACAAAGCCGGTGGAGCACGATGGGGTGCTGGGTGGAGAAGCGTGCTTGTGGTCTGAACTGGTGGACGAGCAGACCCTGGAGGTGAGGCTGTTTTCCCGCTTGCCGGCCGTAGCTGAGCGACTCTGGTCACCCGCGCACGTGACTGATCTGGCAGATTTTTATCAGCGACTCGAAGCCACACTGGACCTGGCCGAGCTGAATATTGCTGATCTGCAGCGAGCCCGCCTGGCCGGTCTGGGGTTGGATGCTGCCGCGTGCGCCGTAGCAGTGTTGTTGGAGCCAGTAAGATGGTATGCACGCCTGCTCGGCGAAGAAGCCCTGCAGGCGCGCCTGCAGGGCCAGGAAATGCCGCAGGCACGGCCCTATCAGACAGACACCTCCCTGAACCGGGTAGTGGATTTTATTAGCCCGGAAAGTCTCGCGGCGCGCGCGCTGGCAGCGCAGTCTGATGTTGAACTCAGCCGCCAGGCGTTGGTCTGGTCGCAGTTAGAGCCCGCCCTATGGCCCGAGGATGTGCAACCTGCGATACGAGCGCTGATAACAACCGGCCAGGTGTTGCAGCAATGGCTGGACGATTCAATGCCCCCGTCAGCCTGTCGGCAACTTTTGCAGGATCTGGACAAACCCTACGGTGAATACATGCTGGCGGTACTGCCGGTGTTGAGACAACGGATTGATCATGTCAGCAAGCGCTGAAGCCGCCAGTCAGCTGTGGTTTGCCGAGGCTCGCTTACAGACGCTTGGTGCGGGCCATATTCATGATACGTACCTGCTCAGCTTGCCGGACACGCCGCAGCGTTATGTCCTGCAGTGTCTGAATGAAACCGTGTTCCGTGATGCAGCGTTGGTCATGCAGCAGACACAGCGCCTGTTGGCCCACTGGCAACAGCAGTCACGTTATCAGGTCGCCACTTTGCAGCCCTCTTTGCGTGGGGAGATTGCCGAGCGGTTGGAAAGCAGGCTGTGGCGGGTGTGGCAATTCATTCCGGCATCCCGGGTGTTGGAACCACTGGCAGTTCCTGCGCAGGCGTATGCAGCCGGCAGTGCATTCGGCTATTTTCAGAGCTACCTGAACCACCTCGAGGGCCCGCGGTTTGCTGATACGATCCAGGGTTTTCTGCAGCTGCAGCATTACCTCGAGGCGTTTGCTGCAGTTGCGTCGGACGCGCCGACTTCTCTGCGACGCTTGATCGACGATCATACCGACCTCGCCGCGCGCTTTGCCGAACGTAACTGTTTTATTCATGGCGACTGTAAGGTCAACAATCTGCTGTTTGCTGCTGAGTCTGATGATGTGTTGGCCATCATCGATTTTGATACCGCCATGTATGGGCACTGGGCATGGGACTTTGGTGATCTGATGCGTTCCATCTGCCACAGCCGGGGGCATGTGGAGCTGGAGATTTTCTCTGCCTGCCTGCGTGGGTTTGCAGCCGAGCAGCGTCAGGCCAATGCGGCGGATTGTGTAGCGGCGCCTGCGTATGTGGCGTTGATGTTAGGGGTACGCTTCCTTACCGATCATCTGCAGGACGATGTGTACTTCAAAGTGGACAGGCGCGGCGACAATCTGACTCGGGCACGGCAGCAATTCAGCCTGTTTGAGGACCTGCTGGATCAGCGTGATGCGATGCTCAGGGCCGCAGACGAGGTATTCGAGGCGTTGACGTAGAGAAACTTGCGCATAGCCGGCCGGGGCTAAGACTGCCCTCTGCCAAACCGCTGTGAATACTTCCCTGTACGCTGCCCGGCGACATCCCTGTCGCCGAGGCTTTGGCAGAGGGCAGTCTTAGCCCCGGCCGGCTATGCGCAAGTTTCTCTACGTCAACGCCTCGAATACCTCGTCTGCGGCCCTGAGCATCGCATCACGCTGATCCAGCAGGTCCTCAAACAGGCTGAATTGCTGCC
>JBCCUW010000307.1:0-5679 GCA_039196385.1 Pseudomonadota bacterium | reverse complement strand
CGACAATGATCCTGCATACCATGTACCAGCACCATTGGCGGCGCCGCGTTATTCCCCCAGTCGATATAGTGCAAACGGAGGCGCTGCGAAAAGAAGATATGCGAAGCAGGTGAGGCGAGCGGTTGACTGGCATGCGATACAGAGGTCAAGAGGATTCGCCCAAGAGCCAGGAGGTTCGATCCGTAAAAACGTTACGCACAAACTCAAGGAATACCTGAATGCGGCGTGCACCCCGCAAATCAGGATGACTCAGGAGCCACAGTGTCGGACCCAACTGCAAAGGCATTTGTGTTAATCGTGTCAACATCGGGTCATCATCCGCCAGAAAACAGGGCAGAATACCAGCACCTATCTCCCCGCGCACGGCTGTGTGATGCATCTGTATCTGACCACAGCGCAGTTGCACCCGCGCCTGGGGAAAGAAGCGTTCCTGCAGATTTTTGTAGAGCAGCATCACCTCACCCGACCCTACCCAATCCACCCAGGGCAACAAGTCGAGTTCTTCCCCCGCATGCCAGCGGCTTGCCAGATCGCGGGTTGAGTAAGCGGCCAGAGCCACCCGCGTAAGCGGCCTGCCAATCATGGTTTGCGGAGGATTGTCCGTGGCGCGGATGGCGACGTCTACTTCGCTGAGCTTAAGGTCGAGCTCCTGATAGCTGGGTATGATCTGGAGATCGATGTCGGGGTACCGGGCGGTGAATTCACCCAATGCGTCGAGCAGAAACTCGATGGCCAGGATATCCGGTACCGCAAAGCGGATCTGTCCCTCAAGCCGCTGGTCCAGGCCCAGCAGCGCTCGCTCAATCCCGTTAATCTGCCGGCCCACATCAGCGATCTGATCCTCTACCGCGGCACCCTGGGGGGACAGGCGCAAGCCGCGTTGGGAGCGCTCGAAGAGCCGGACGCCCAAGTGTTGTTCCAGTTGATCAAGACGCCGTGTGACTGTTGAAGGATTCACGCCCATTTGTTCGGCAGCGCCCCGCACTGAACCTGACGCGGCCAAAGCACTAAAAAGCCTGAAATCATCCCAATCCATGGCTCAATGTACCTCGACTGAGCCAATGTTGCAATTACGCAACAGCGTGTTGCGTTACTTGAGGTTGCAATTAATGTTACCCAAAGTAACATACACCCATCGAAACAAACGATTACTTACAAGTTCCCAGAGGGATATCCGTCCTCCCCTCCCTCCCCTTCCCTCGGATATCCCTCACATTTTCAAGCAGGCAGGACTAGAGATCCCCAACCGGGATCTCAGTTCCCCTGCGAATCTGATCCCTGAGGAGGCCAGACCTCCTCATCGGGCAAACATCCCAAACCTTTTAAGCAGCTCTCACGCACAATTCCTTCGTCTGAGCGAGTCATAATCGCAAGCATTTGGTAGAGATGGTCCTTCGCGGGGGCGGCAATAAGCCGGCACCATAGGTTTATGGCAACACCACGACATCTACTTGTAGACCCCAACAACCCGATGTACTACCACCTGGTTTCCCGCTGCGTCAGGCAAAGCTATTTGTGTGGAATTGATCGTCGGACAGGACAAAACTTCAATCACAGACGTGGCTGGATTCTGCAGAAGCTCAGAAAATTGTGCCGGTTGTTCACGGTGGAACTAGCGGCATACTCGATCATGAGCAACCACTTTCACCTTGTTTTGCGCTACGACCCACAAGCAAACAAAGAGTGGAGTGATGAAGAGGTAGTTGATCGCTGGCTCCAAGTAGTACCACCAAACGACGGCCACGGACGAATACTATTCGACCGTATTCCTGAACGGCGCCTACAGATGCTCGAAGAACCAGCAGCTATCAATCACGCACGTGAACAGCTGGGATCCCTCTCGACCTTCATGAAATTTCTGAAGCAGCCTATTGCAACCGCTGCAAATCGAGAAGATCAGTGCTCCGGGCACTTTTTTGAAGAACGGTTCTATTCGGGCGCTCTGTTAACTGCAGAAGCTGTTGTTGCTTCGATGGCATATGTTGATCTCAATCCGATTCGCGCAAAAATAGCCGATACACTCGAGCAATCTGACTTTACGTCCATTCAGGAAAGGATTCACATTAACCACCCTGACAGCCTCCAAGCAGCAATCGCACCTCTCGTTTCTGGGTTGGAGGAAACACGGCGCGACCTACCCATCACTCTGAAAACCTACCTAAATATTTTACGCGCCCAAATCCAAGCCACTCAAGTTGACCCGACCAGTCAATCGATGGCCGCAAAAATAGCGTCTGTTGGCAAATATCAACGTGCGCATGGAAACGAGCCTGCTTTGAAGCATTGGCTTGGGGAGCGACAAATGCGGAATTTGGAAAAAGCCTTACCTACCTGACGGTGTCGAGAGCATCAGCAATCTCGCCAGGACACCAAAACTCAACGCAGCGCAGCTGGGCCTTTCGCTCAGCATCCCAAAACCCCAGCTCAAAACTAACGCGACTTGGAAAAGCGGCCGAACCACAGCCTCGATTGCGAAGGTCCGATCGTGATTGAGAAGATCGATTGAGAAGGTCGATTGAGAAGGTCACGATTGAGACGATTGAGAAGGTCAGGCCTGCTCAGGGAAAAATATCGGGTGAGAAGGTGTGGCCTGCTCAGGTACCATCTACTCATGGAATACGCGAATCTGCGCGTCGAGCGCGAGGGGCACGTCGCACGAGTTGTGATGGCACGACCGAAGAAAGCCAATGCACTCAACTACGCGCACCTGGACGAAATCGAACACGCCGCCCTGAGCTTCCGCGAGCACGCCGACGTGCGGGTTGTAATCTTCTGCGGCGAAGGCAAGCACTTCTCTTCCGGCGCGGACCTGAGCGACGCTGGGGACGCCTACAAAGTACCCCTCGTACTGCGGCGGCGGCGCATGCGGATGGGGGAACGCGCGATCGAGGCAATCCTCAGCATTGATCAAATCACTATCGCCGCCTGGCAGGGTGCAGCCATGGGTGGCGGCGCCTGCATCGCTACCGCTTGTGATTTCCGCATCGGCGCAGACAATTGCTTCATGCAATATCCGGAAATCGATATTGGTCTCAATCTGATGTGGAAAAGCCTGCCGCTGATTGTCGCACTGGTCGGACCAGCTCGAGCCAAGCAACTGGTTGCCGGTGGAATTCGCGTCGGGGCGCAACAGTTGCTGGACTGGGGCGTGCTGGACGAACTGATCCCGCTGGATGAGTTACACGATCGAGCCGCAAAGATGGCGGCCCATTATGCAGCCAAACCACCAATTGCCCTGCAAATGATCAAACAGTCCACCAACCAGATTAGCTACGCTCTCAATCACGCGATCATGCACATGGACGCGGACCAGAACATGTTCACCAGCCTCACTGAGGATCGCAAGGTTGCCGTCGACGCCTATCAGAACAAACAAACCCCAACGTTCAAGGGCGACTAAGGGATAATCTCAGCCTTTCCGGCGCGCCTGCATCAACCTCAATGACCGGCACTTCACCAAAACGACAATGGCTCCCGGTCGTGCACTCCCCCGTACGCACGTCAAAGCGATACCCATGCCACGGACAAGTCACACCTCCGTCTGTATCCAGGTCACCGGTTAGAGGCCCCAACTGATGCGGACACACAGCAGGATAGACAACCCAATCATCGGCCAGTTTATTTAACATGAAGGCACGCCCGCCCACTTCAATCTTGCAGGGTAGCGCCTGCGGATCAGGCGCCGGAATCTCAGTCATGTGAGTGTCCCGCACGCTGTCCAACCGCTGATCCAAAATCCGTTGGCGCTCAGTCATCATCCAGACGTCTTCGTCGTAAAGCACCTCGTAAGCTGCAGCATAAGCACGCCCTACTTTGACACGCGCTTCAGGCGCAACCCCAGGGACAAAAAAGTCGATCACCAGATCAAGCTCGCGCTCTGCCCTCTCAAACACATGGGTCCAAATTTCCGCACCCTGATTGGGGCCTTCCAAGTTACGCGTAATCCATCTGCGACAGCTGCGATCCAGGCGCAGCTCCAACAAGCTGGCCTGCCCATTTGCCGACACAACTGACGCCCGCCACCCCCAGGCACCGCTATCTTCACAATTCAGATGAGTAAAACTCGACGCGTGCAGAAACGGTAAATGTTCCCAGTCCAGCGCGTTTTCGTACATGCGTTGCAGTGACACCGGCACCGTGCGTTTATACGTCCCCATATGATCCAGGCGAGAATCATCACTGGGTGGGACGTACTCATAGCGCATAACTCACTCCGCCTTCTGCAGTGAAAAACAAAACGCCAAGCCGTCGATTTCTGTGCTTACCGTTAAACCTTCTGCATCTTGAGACTGCAGCGTCACGGCCAACGTCTCCGCCTGGATGTACGCTTTGTGTTCCTCAATGGCCAAAGCTAATTCCGACACCGCAGAACAAAGCACATGAATGCGATCGCTCACCTCAAAACCCTGCTCTTTGCGCGCCCGCTGAATGCGATTCACCACTTCCCGCGCGTAACCTCCGCGAATCAACTCGGGGGTTAACTGACAATCAAGATCTACCGCTATCACGCTGTTCGAAACCGTATTGGTTCCGTCACGAGCCTGCTGCAGAACCTGAATCTCATCCAAGGTAAACACTTCGTTGAGCAGTTGCACCTGACCATCCGTCTGCAATGCGCCGATCTGATCTGCGTTCAGCCCGCCGATTTCCTTCTGAAATTCTTTCATGCGTTTGCCCAGGCGCTTGCCTAGAAGGGGGAAGTTAGGCTTGGCAACCAGCTCGATATACGCTCCTTCGTCTGCAGAATAGTGCACGGCTTGAACATTCAACTCTTCGCGCAGATAACCTTCCAGCTGGCGCATATCGTCAAGCAATGCCTGGTCCCTGTTCACCACTGTCAAACGGGCCAAAGGTGTGCGTAAACCAATTTTCACATCCTCACGCTTCTGCCGGCCCAACAGGATAACCTGACGCATACGGTCCACCGCCTGCTCAAGATCTTCCTTAATCAACGCCGCTTCTGCCTGGGGATAGTCGCATAAATGCACCGATTCCGGCTTTGCCGCAATACCCGACAAACCCGCGAGTTCACGATACAGGTACTCCGACAGGAACGGCGCAAAGGGCGCCATCACCTGAGACAGCTCCAGCAACGCCGTGTACAAAGTACTATATGCAGAAATTTTGTCTGCCGTGATCTCTTCACCCCAGAAGCGGGAGCGGTTGAGGCGGATATACCAGTTTGTCAGCTCTTCAATAAAATCAAACAACTGAGGCACTACGTTAAACAGGCGATAAGCTTCCATCTCACGTGCGACGTTTGCCTTCAGCGTTTGCAGACGTGACATAATCCACTGATCCAGCACGTTGTCACCAAAGTGCAGACCTTTTTCCGGTGACCAGCTGTCTATCGTGGCATAGGTGCGTAAGAACGAGAACGCGTTATACCAGGGTAGCAAAGCGCGGCGGGTCATATCCCGCACACCCGCATCGGCAAAACGCTGCTCCTCACCTCGCACCAGGCCGGAATTGATCAGGTATAACCTGAGCGCATCGGCCCCATATCGCTCCATCAATTCATCAGGCGGCGTGTAGTTACGCAGGCGCTTCGACATTTTTTTGCCGTCCTCGGCCATCACCATGCCGTTGACGATCACATTGCGAAACGCCGGCTTGTCATAGATTGCCGCAGCCAAAACGGTGAGCGTATAAAACCAACCGCGGGTCTGATCCAGACCT
>JBCCUW010000306.1:0-5680 GCA_039196385.1 Pseudomonadota bacterium | reverse complement strand
TGATCTGCAGGGTTTCTATCTGATAGTCGTCAATCTGCAGGCACAAGTTTGATTCCGGAATTGTCTCCAGGTGTTCAAGCACCAGCCCGTTCAGCGTTTTCGGACCATTCGTCGGCAGATCCCAGCGCAGAGCACGATTGATCTCGCGCAGCACGGCCATGCCATCAATCAGGAACGTGCCGTCTTCCTGTGGCAGTATCTCGGGCATGTTTGAAGCATAGTCGCTGGTAAACTCACCAACAATTTCCTCCAGTATGTCTTCCAGGGTGACGATGCCCTGAATGTCTCCATACTCATCGACGACAAGGGCGATGCGCTGTTTTTCTTTCTGGAAGTTGAGCAGTTGTTTGTCCAATGGGGTGGCCTCAGGCACGTAGTAAGGCTCTCGAGTTAACTGCATCATGTCAGCTTTGTTGAATGTTTCAGCGTGCAGGAACCGGGCGAGACGGCGCAAGTGCAGAATGCCCAGAACGTTGTTGATATTGTCTTTATACACCGGCAGCAGTGTATGCTGGCTGGTGGCGGTAAAATGAACAATCTCGTTTATATCATCTTCAATATTGATGCCAACAATTTCACTGCGCGGCACCATAATATCGTTGACCGAAACTTCCTCCAGATCCAGCAGACGCACCATCATGCTCTGCCTCTCCCCCACACTGACAGCACCTTCGTTCACGACGGTACGCAGTTCCGCCGTGGATAAGTGATCCGCATCTGCATCCTGGTGGGGGATAAAGGGTCTCACCAATGCGTTACTGATCCAGTTGACCAGCACCACTGCGGGATGGAACAGGCGCTGCAGGGGTTCAAGGATAAATACGGCCGTAAACGCCCAGCCCTCCTGGCGCTGCGCGGCGACTGTTTTGGGCGCGACTTCGGCAAAGATCAGGAAGGTGAAGGTCAGAATCCAGGGTGCCAGGATGACTCCGGTGTCCCCAAAAGTTCGCATGCCAATGACGGTGGCAATGGTCGCAGCAGTAAAATTGACCAGATTGTTGCCAACCAGGATCACGCCCAGAAGACGGTCCGGCCGGCGCAACATCCGGTTGGCTTTACGTGCACCCCGGTGCCGTTCTTTAACGAGGTGGCGCAGTCGGTAGCGATTGAGGGCCATCATCGCGGTTTCTGTGCCGGAAAAATAAGCTGACAGACCAGTCAATACAGCGATGCTGGAAAAGAGGATCCACAGCGGGAATTCGTCGTTCATCTGGGGATCATTCTGTGGCCATCGTCAAAGTCATGGTCGTAATCAAGGTGCGACGAGATATTCGAGGACAAATTTGCTGCCGAAATATCCGAGTAACAATAGGGCGAACGCAACCAGGGTCCAGCGCACCGTGGTTAATCCGCGCCAGCCGAATAGATAGCGGCCGCCGAGGAAAAAAGCGTAGACGAGCCACGACAGTGAAGTAAGCACGGTGTGATGCACCACTTGTTGCGCGAACATGTTTTCCAGAAAGGCAAAGCCACTGATGATGGCGGCGGTCAACAGGATCAAACCGATCCACAGCATGCCGAGCAACAAACGCTCCATCGACTCCAGGGGCGGCAATAGTTTCCCCGGCCGCAGAGTGTGGTTCTTTAATTGATGTTCCTGTACGGCTAGCAACGCGGACTGACATGCAGCCATCATCAAAATGCTATAGGCGCCCAGAGAAACCAGAATATGGGTAATCAGCACGGGCGTGAAGCCGCCGGGGTCTGCACTGCTTGCAGGGGTTAGCACCGCAGCTGCCAGGGCGGTGACGGAAATGGGGAAAAGCAGCAGATAAAGGTTGGCCACTGGCAGACGCAGATTACCCACGGCAACAAACACCACCATCACCAGCGCCACCGCATTGCTGACGGCGACCAGACTGATATTAAAACCCTGGGGCGTGAACATCAGCTGGTAAGTTGCTGCCGCGTGCAGCGCAATTGCACCGAGCGTCAACCAGTTAATCATAGTGCCTGGAGTGGCCTGGTCGTGCGCGGCGGCGGTATGCTGCAGTTGCCGCCAGCGCAAGCCAAAACCCGCCACATAAAAAGCCAGCGCTGCCACAATCAGAGTGGTCAGCATTGACCAGGGGCTCCTGTCCCTGATACGAGTGACGATAAGCGGGGGTCAGCCGGAATGCTCAAGCGGTTCCTCAACTACTGCGGAGAATTGCAGTGTCGCATATGACACCTGCATGTTGAAGCATAGCAGGCAAGGCGGGCGGGCAGGATAGGACGTCATCAATGACTGGCGACGAGGATTTGGGACAGAGACTCGATAGCCGTTATAATCCGGCCACCGCAAATTGAGCTGATGCCGAAATGTTCGAAAACCTGTCTGATCGATTGACCCAAACACTGCGCAGCATTTCCGGGCGGGCCACGCTGAGCGAAGATAACGTCAGCGATGCGTTGCGAGAGGTACGCATGGCACTGCTTGAGGCTGACGTTGCGCTGCCTGTGGTGAAGAGCTTTGTCGAACAGGTCAAGCAGAAAGCTCTGGGCCAGGTCATCTCTAACGCACTGAACCCCGGCGAACAGTTTGTCAAAATTGTGCATGATGAGTTGGTGCACACCATGGGTGATGCCAACGATGCGTTAAACCTGGCAACGGCACCCCCGGCTATCATTCTTATGGCCGGTTTGCAGGGGGCGGGTAAAACAACCACGGTTGCAAAGCTTGCGCGCTATTTGCAGGAACGGGACAAGAAAAAGGTGGCCGTTGTCAGCGCAGACGTCTATCGGCCGGCGGCGATCACACAGTTGCAGACGCTGGCCCAACAGGTGCAGGCGTTGTTTATCGAATCCAGTGCGGACGAAAAACCCCTGACGATTGTCGAACGGGCATTGGCGGATGCCAAAAAACAGTTTGCTGATGTACTGATTGTCGACACCGCCGGTCGACTGGCTGTTGACGCAGACATGATGGCGGAAATCAGTAGTCTGCAGGAAAAGCTGCAACCTATCGAAACCTTGTTTGTGGTTGATGCCATGACCGGCCAGGATGCTGCCAATACGGCTAAGGCGTTCGACGATGCGCTGACTTTAACAGGCGTCGTGTTGGCCAAGGCTGATGGTGATGCGCGTGGTGGTGCAGCGCTGAGTGTGCGATCCATTACCGGGAAACCCATCAAATTTCTCGGCATGGGTGAAAAAACGGATGCGCTGGAGCCGTTTTATCCTGACCGCCTCGCCTCGCGCATTCTGGGGATGGGCGATGTCCTTACCCTGATTGAGGAAGCCGAGCGCAAAGTTGATAAGCAGAAAGCCCAGCGCTTGGCCAAGAAGATTCAGCGTGGCAAGAAGTTTGATCTGGAGGATTTTCGTGATCAGCTCGATCAGATGGCCAATATGGGCGGAGTCAGCAGCATGCTGGACAAGCTGCCTGGCATGAATCAGCTGCCTGCGGCGGCTCAGAATCAAGTCGACGACGGCATGTTCAAGCGCATGGCGGTGATCATCGATTCCATGACCCCCCACGAAAGACAGTTTCCCGATGTGATCAATGGCTCGCGCAAGCAGCGCATCGCCAAAGGTAGCGGAACGGAAGTTCCTGATATTAACCGCCTGCTCAAACAGCACAAGCAGATGCAGAAAATGATGAAAAAAGTCACGAAGAAGGTCGGGATGCAGAAACTGATGCGCGGTATGCAGGGCATGCAAAACATGAAAGCGCCGCCCGGGCTCAATCGTCGCTGAACAGGGGTCTACAACGCTGTTCGGAGGCTATTTGCTTCCGTTGATTCTTCCTATAGAATACGGCGCCTTCAAAAACACGGCTTGTGAAGAAACTGCAGGGTTACGATTCGTCTGGCACGACATGGCTCTAAGAAGAACCCTTTCTACCACATTACTGTGGCGGACAAGGCCCGTTCCCGGGATGGTCGATTCATCGAGCGTCTGGGTTTCTACAACCCGGTGGCACAGGGCCAGGCGGAAGGTCTGCGCGTCGATCTGGAGCGCGCAGATTACTGGTTGTCCGTTGGGGCACAACCCTCCGACGTGGTCAAAAAACTATTCAAGCAGGCGCGCGCACACGCTGATACGGCGGTTGCAACCGCCGAGTAATACCACCTCGCGGCAGCGACACCAGGATCTTCAATCGCACCTGACACAACACCCGTGGCCGGGCCCGTCGTGGTGGGCAAATTTGGCGGTACCTACGGGATTAAAGGCTGGCTGCATGTCCGTTCATTTACCGAACCTCCAGCCAACCTGTTGGCCTATCGACCCTGGCTGGTCCGGCAAGGATCTGCCGGTGCATGGCAGGAGGTGGCCGTCGAGCAGTGTAAACCGCACAAGCAGGGTTTTGTTGTTAAACTGACTGGACTGGATTCGCCAGAGCAGGCTCAGACATGGGTGGGTGCAATGGTGGCTATCCCAGCTGCCGTGTTACCTGCACCCGAAGACCCCGAAGAATACTACTGGCGTGATCTACTCGGCTGCGAAGTATTTACCCTGTCCGGACAGTCAATTGGCAAAGTGCAACAGATACTGGAAACAGGTGCCCATGAGGTGTTGTGTGTGCGTCCTCAGCCTGTGACAAGTCCCGGTGCAACGGGCGATCAAGCGGCTGAGGATGTGTTGATTCCTTTTGTCCCGCAGTACGTGCATGAGGTGGATATTGTGCAGCGGCGAATGACCGTTGATTGGCAGGCTGATTGGTAATGTGGAGCTGACCGATGTGGATTGGCGTGATCAGTTTAATCCCCGATATGTTCCAGGCGCTGACCGGTGAAGGTGTAGTGGGGCGGGGTATGCGCAATAACCTGCTCCAGCTTGAGGTGTTTAATCCACGGGACTATGCCCAGGATCGGCATCGTACGGTGGATGATCGACCCTATGGCGGTGGCGCTGGCATGGTCATGATGGTCGAACCGCTACGCCGCTGTCTGCAAGCGGCACAGACAGCCGGCCCGCCAGGCGCCCCCGTGGTTCTGCTCAGTCCTCAGGGCAAGGTGTTCAACCAATCCATGGCGGTGCAGGCGAGTCAGACAGAAGGTTTTATTTTTGTCTGCGGCCGTTATGAGGGGCTGGATGAACGGTTCATCAGCAAGCATGTTGATCTGGAATGGTCGATCGGGGATTTTGTCGTGAGCGGTGGAGAAATACCCGCGATGTTGATGCTGGATGCCATTGCTCGACACATTCCCGGTGTTTTAGGCAACAGATTGTCGATTATTGATGAATCGCATCTTGATGGATTGCTCGATTACCCTCAATATACGCGCCCCGAGGAAACCGACGATTTGCCGGTGCCACAGGTGCTGATGTCTGGTGACCATAGACAAATTACTGCTTTCCGCCGCCGTGAGGCGTTAAAAAGAACCTTTGACAGACGGCCAGAGTTACTGACCCAGAAAATATTCTCCGCAACAGATCGAAGGTTGCTGTTAGATTGCTTTGAACATGAGGCTAGCCATGCGAAAAAATAAGATTATCGAAGAACTAGAGACGGCTCAGATGAACCAGGATTTTCCTGAGTTTGGTCCCGGTGACACCATCAGCGTGCAGGTGCGTGTGAAAGAGGGTAATCGAGAACGTCTGCAGGCCTATGAAGGCGTGGTGATCAGTAAGCGCAATCGCGGCGTCAATTCCTCGTTTATCGTCCGCAAAATCTCACATGGGGTGGGTGTTGAGCGTACGTTCCAGGCTCACAGTCCGTTAATTGCCGGCATTGAAGTGAAGCGCCGCGTTGGGT
>JBCCUW010000305.1:0-5682 GCA_039196385.1 Pseudomonadota bacterium | reverse complement strand
GTCGCTCATAAACAGGAAGTTGCGCGACGGTGAGGCGCCCACGTTGTTGACTAGAATGTCTGTGTCACCAGCAGCCTCCACGGCGTCCAGAAATGCTTCTGTGCTGTCCTGCTCGCCCAGGTCCGCCACCAGTCCGGTAACATTGTCCGAGTACGCCGCCACCGTATCTACATTGGCCTGCGTGCGGGCGCAGAACGTGACTGTAGCGCCCAGGTCTGCCAGTTCTTTGACCACGGCGGCGCCAATGCCCAGGCTGGCGCCGGTGACAACAGCCCGGCGGCCGCTTAAATCCAGATCCATCATGCTGTGTGCTCCCCTGTTTGTTGTTGTGTTGACCCGTTTGTTGACTTGACCATTTCCTGTTCTTTTCCTGCTCTTCGGCCTATTGCTCTCTCAGCCGATCAGGTGATAGTCGTCAGGGGCTGGTGCGCGGGTCTGTTGCCAGAACTCCAGCATGGAATACGGCCAGTTCTGCGTGATATGCCCGGCGGCGTTTTTGTACCAGGTGTTCACGCCGGACTGACCCCAGGCCATGCCGGCATTGCCCTTGTCGATCCACTCGTTGTATTGCTGGTGCACTTCCGCTTTCACATCCAGAGCGCGACTGTTGCTTTGCATGAGCATCGCCAGGCAGCCAACGATGTAGCGCACTTCACACTCGGAGAAAAAGATAATA
Source organism: Pseudomonadota bacterium (assembly GCA_039196385.1). Classification (GTDB taxonomy): domain Bacteria; phylum Pseudomonadota; class Gammaproteobacteria; order Pseudomonadales; family Azotimanducaceae; genus UBA4421. The sequence continues at coordinate 5,006 of JBCCUW010000305.1, read as the reverse complement.
CTGCCGTTCACCACAATGTTTGTGTTGGGGCCGTAGGTGCAGAACAGATTCGGAAAGCCCGGTATGCTGATGCCCTTGAAGGCACGCGGTTCATCCTGCCACACGTCATGCAGTTCTTTGCCGTCCAACCCATAAATTTTCATGGGGTGCAGAAAACTGCTGGCTTTAAATCCGGTGCCGTAGATCAGCACGTCGAATTCATGTTCGGTACCGTCGCTGGTGCGAATGCCCGTTGGCGTAATGGTTTCAATTGGCTCACTGAGCAGGGTCACATCGTCGCGCAGCAGCGTGCGTAGATATTTGCCATCATCGATCAGCGCGCGCTTGGCACCGGGTGGGTAGTTCGGGGTACATATTTCGATCAGATCATCACGCCCGGCCAGGGTTTCCTGCAGGTTGGCGATCAGGCTGTCGCGAAACTGGCTGTTTTTGGCACTGACGGATTCTTCTGGACGATCCCAGTCGGCTTCGCCAGTGACCGCTTCCAACAAACCTTCCGCAGCGGTCCAGAACATGTTGAAACGGAACCACTTTGCATAAAAGGGTACGTGCTGCAGCAACCAGTGTTTGCCTTCAGGCACTTCCTGGAAGTAACTCTCGTTAGGCACAATCCACGGCGCAGTCCGCTGAAAAACCTTAATGGACTCAGCGTGGTCAGCAATCACCGGTACAAACTGAAAAGCGCTGCCACCGGTGCCGATCACACCCACCCGCTTGCCGGTCAGGTCAATGTCGTGGCGCCATTCCGCTGAGTGCCAGGTGGGTCCCGTGAAGTCTTGCATGCCTTTGATCTCTGGCATATTGGGACGGTTCAATTGGCCCACTGCGCTGATCACCGCGTTGGCCTGCAGGCTCACAGCACCCTCCGGACCGCTGGCTTCAACCTGCCACAGGCCGCTGTCGACGTCGAATGCAGCGCTGTGTACCTCGGTGCCGAAGCGAATATGTTCGCGCAGTTTGTATTCATTGGCGGTATCGGCAAAGTACTGGCGTAACACAGGTTGTGCGGAGAAGTGTTGTGGCCAGTCCTGGGGGCGGAAGGAGTAGGAGTAGACGTGATTGGCGCTGTCTACCCGACAGCCGGGATAGGTGTTCTCCAGCCAGGTGCCACCCACATCAGCATTCTTTTCCACCACGATGAAGTTAATGCCGGCTTGTTGCAGGCGAATTGCGCTGAGCAGTCCGGACATGCCGGCACCGATGATCAGGACGGTAAAGTCTGCGCGGGTGTGTTCCGGCACGGCATACACTTCGGGCTGGGCGTAAGCGTCCTCACCATGCATGGACAGTTCAGCGGACAGAAATTCGATGTAGTCGTCGGAGATCTCCTGTCCGGTAATAAAATTCATCATTTCGCGCAGTTCAGCTGCGCCGGGGGCAAAAAATTCTCCCGGATTGTCACGATGCTGGCTCAGCACCGCCAATGCGCGCTCGCGCACCTGGGCACGCTGTGCATCGGTCAGACCGTCGTCGGGGTTCAAAAACTCCACCAGCGGGCGGATGTCACCCCGCACCAGGGACATATCACCGGTCATATGGATCAGCGCCAATACCAGTGACGGTATGTGGGCATCTTCTAATGCCGCGGCAATGGTTGCATCGTCCGCTTCAATGGGTGCTGCATGTGCTTGCGCGTGTTCAATTTCAGACATTTTTGGCCTCCCTCACGTGATTGCCTCCCTCAGCGCTCTGCCCCAGCCAGGTCAATGCCCGGGTCTGCATGGGCTGAATGTGTTGTGGTGTAGCATGCCTGTTTGGCCGGTCTTCCGGCAAGTCACTGTGTGCACTGCCCAGGAATACGATTTCTGCGCGTATTTGGGCATCCGTTTGAAACACTGTTGTTACCAAAATTCACGCTAACCTCACGTGCTTTGTGGTAGTTTTACAACTGAATATTGGGATCACCATGAATCTGACGTCAGCTGACAATTCAATTGCCCGCCCGGGCGCGCTGCAGCGCGCATATGGTGCTGTTGTTGGTGCTGTGCGCAATAAGGTTATGCCTGTCGCGTCCGTGATGCTGTTCGGGTTGGCTGCGCTGCCCCTGCAGGCTGCCGGACCACCGCCGGCCAGCGTGATTGTCGAACGCGTCAGCTTGCAGTTAATCGGCGACAGCCTAGAAGCGTTGGGCACGTTGCGGGCGAACGAGTCGGTGGTGATCACGGCCAAAGTGTCCGACACCATCAGCGTGGTGCATTTTGAGGACGGTGAGTCGGTCAGTGCCGGCGACATTCTGGCTGAGCAGACAGATGCGGAAGAAACTGCGCTGCTGCAGGAAGCCGAGTCGCTGGCGGAAGAAGCACAACGTCAGTTCAACCGAGTGGCACAACTGGTTACGCAAGGTTCTGCCTCAGAATCCCTGTTGGATGAGCGGCGTCAACTCTGGCGCACTGCCCAGGCGCGCGAGCTGGCGGTGCGTTCGCGCTTAAAAGACCGTCTGATTATCGCCCCGTTCAGTGGTCATGTGGGTCTGCGCCAGGTGAGTCCCGGCGCCTTGGTTGAACCTGGCGATGTCATTACCACGCTGGTGGATGATTCGCGGATGAAGCTGGACTTCACCATCCCGGCCATTTACCTGTCTTCTGTGCGTATCGGTGGTGAAGTCACCGCCACCACCCCTGTTTTTGTGGGCCAGACCTTTACCGGCACTGTGACCTCGGTAGACAGTACCATTGATCCGGTGACCCGTTCGATTACGGTGCGGGCGGTGCTGCCCAATCCCGATCACAAACTGGTGCCAGGCATGCTGATGACCTTGAAACTGCTGCGCGACAGCCGCGATGCCGCGGTGATTTCCGAGCAGACGGTGATTCCGCGCGGTAACGACACCTTTGTTTTTGTGGTCGACACGGACGCGGAGCCCGTTGTGGCCGAACAGCGTGCGGTGGTGCTGGGTCGCCGGTTTGCCGGAAAGGTGGAAGTCCGTTCCGGTCTGCAGGTGGGTGAAACTGTGGTTTCCCATGGCACACTGAAAGTCCGACCGGGTGCGCCGTTGCACATTAAGGCCGTGGATGACGGCTCCCGCGCTATCGCCGATATGATTCGGCCGGAAGATTCGCCTAGCGGATGATTATCTCCGATACTTCAGTGCGCCGCCCGGTTTTTGCCGGAGTCATTTCTCTCGTGCTGATCGCTTTTGGTCTGATTGCCTTCGACCGGCTGCCTCTGCGCGAATACCCGGATATCGACCCGCCTATTGTCGGTATAGAAACCATTTATCGCGGCGCCGCTGCATCTGTTGTTGAAACGCGCATTACCCAGCAGATTGAAGACCGCATCGCGGGTGTGGAAGGCATCGATTTTATTGAATCTTCCAGTGAGGATGGTCGCAGCGACATTACCGTGCAGTTCAACATCACCCGGGATGTGGACGCGGCCGCCAACGATATCCGCGACCGCGTCTCCAGTGCACTGGGCTCGTTGCCGGAAGAAGCGGAACCGCCGGAAGTGCGCAAGGTGGATTCCAACCAATCCGTGATCATGTGGATTAACCTGGTCAGCGATCGGCTGACCGTGCCGGAATTGACAGACTTTGCCGAGCGCAATCTGGTTGATCGCTTTTCCGTGCTGGATGGTGTTGCGCGGGTATTTGTGGGTGGCGCGCAGCGTTACGCCATGCGCATCTGGTTGGACCGGCAGGCTTTGGCGGCGCGGGGTTTAACCGTATCGGACGTCGAAGCGGCCCTACTGTCCAACAACGTTGAGCTGCCGGCGGGTGAAGTGGAATCTGTAGAGCGGCGTTTCACCGTGCGGGTGCAGCGATCGTTTGAGAACAGCGATGACTTCAAACGGTTGGTCCTCGCAGAAGGCAGCGACGGATATCTGGTGCGCCTCGGGGATGTGGCTCGCGTGGAGCGCGGCACCGAAGAAGACCGGGTCCTGTTTCGTGGCAACGGCATCCCTCAGGTGGGTCTGGGTGTGGTCAGGCAGTCGAACGCTAACCTGCTGGATGTCGCGCGTGCGGCCAAACGCGAAATGGCCCTGATTGGTCCCGACCTGCCTGAAGGTATGGCGTTCAAACAGAGTTACGACTCTTCAATTTTTGTCGAAGGTGCGGTCAACGAAGTTTACAAAACCCTGTTTGTGGCCGTAGCCCTGGTGGTGCTGACAATCTTCCTGTTCCTGGGCAGTGGCCGGGCGATGCTGGTGCCGGCGCTGACCGTCCCGGTGTCGATTATCGCCACTTTTATTGCCCTGTATGCCCTGGATTTTTCGGTTAACCTGCTGACGCTGCTGGCCGTGGTGCTGGCCATTGGCCTGGTGGTGGACGATGCCATTGTCATGCTGGAGAACATACACCGGCGCATCGAACGGTTGGGTGAGCCCCCGCTTGTGGCGGCGTACCGCGGTGCCCGGCAGGTGGGCTTTGCCATTGTCGCTACCACCGCAGTGTTGCTGGCGGTGTTTGTGCCTATCGCCTTTCTGCAGGGAGATATCGGCCGGCTGTTTTCCGAGTTTTCGCTGACCATGGCCGCTGCGGTGATGTTTTCCTCGCTGGTTGCGCTGACACTGACCCCAGCGCTGGCGTCGAAAATACTGCGCTCCTCAAAAGGCCATAACAATCGCCTGGCGCAGCAGATTGATCATAACTTCACGGTGGTGAACGGGATCTACCGGCGTCTGCTGAGTTTTGTTCTGAAACATCCCACATTGGCCGTGCTGGCTATGTTGCTGCTGGTGGCAGGCAGCGCTGTGATGTTTAAGGTGATCCCCGAAGAGTACACCCCGGCTGAAGACCGCGGCAGCTTCTTTACCTTTGTCCGGGGACCGGAAGGCGCTACGTTCGACTACATGTCACCCTATGTGAACGAGATTGAACGGCGCCTCATGAGTTATGTGGAATCCGGTGAAGTGCGCCGCCTGCTGGTGCGCACCCCCGGCGGTTTCGGCGGGGTACCCAAATACAACACCGGCACGGTGATTGTGGTGCTGGAACCTTTTGGCCAGCGCCGCGCCGGACAGGAAATTTTGAATGAGGTGCGGGCCAAGCTGGCCGACCTGCCCGG
>JBCCUW010000304.1:0-5685 GCA_039196385.1 Pseudomonadota bacterium | reverse complement strand
GGAGCACGTCGTCATAGTGCGGGTTTTTCTGCATGGTTTTGGGATCGCCCTGGGCGTGCATGATGCAGATGGGCGCGCCCGTTCGCGCGGCGAGCTGCGCCATGGCGGGGTCATGTGTCAGGCCTGAGACGTCGTTGAGGAGGCTGGCCCCCGCAGTGATCGCTGCCTCCCCCACAGCGGCCTTCATGGGTTCCATCTCCGGGAGTGCCATTGCGAACACGGTGACCACAGGCTCTTTGACCATTCCCATGATGAAACAGCTGGGGTACCGGCCCGCCCAGGCTGCCGGCATAGAAGCGGCTGCCTCAACCTGGGGACAGATCATGCCGCCTATTATGGGGGCGGGCGCTTTTGTGATGGCGGAGCTGACCAAAACGTCTTATGCGGACATTGTGTGGATGTCTTTGGTACCGGCAATACTCTACTTTGTCTCCGTGTTGCTTTACGTACATCTGATGGCAGTGAAACTGGGCTTTACGGGGATGCAGGACACTACCCGGGCCTGGTTGGTGCTGAAAAATGGCGTGCAGTTTCTGCTGCCGCTGGTGTTCATCACAGTGCTGCTGTTGCTGAACTATTCCCCGGTTCTGGTTGGTGTCGCAGGCTGCGCTGCCGTGGTTGTTGCGAGTCTGCTGCGGGCCGGTAGTCGAATAGGCTTCAGCCAGATTATCGAAGGACTTTACAAAGGTGCGGTGTTGGCCGTGCCTATTTCGGTCGCGTGTGCTGTGGCCGGAATTGTTGTCGGCACCATTGGACAAACTGGCGTTGGCCTGCAATTTACCGAATCGCTGGTTGCTCTGAGTCAGGGCCAGTTGTGGTTGGCCCTGGTGCTGGTGGCCTTAGCCGCGTTGATCCTGGGCATGGGCCTGCCGGCAACCGCCGCTTACATTGTGCTGGCGGTGATGACCGGACCTGCGCTGCAGGAACTGGGCCTGGCGCTGATTACCGCGCACATGATTATTTTCTGGTTGGCGCAAACCTCGAATGTCACACCACCCATTGCGTTGGCGGCCTTTGCCGGTGCCGGAGTGGCCGGTGCTCCCCCAATGCGCTCCGCGGTGGAAGCATTCAAACTCGCCAACGGATTGTTTGTTGTGCCATTAATGATGGCGTTCAGCCCGCTGTTGTTGAATGGTGAAAACATCTGGTGGGATGTGCTGGCGGCCGGGGCTGTGACGTTGATGTTAATGGTGATGATTGCGGTTTGTATCGAACGCTATGCCTTTGCTCAGGTCAATCGCGGGTTTGCGTTGCTGGCCGCCTGTAGTGCTGCAGCGTTGCTGATGCCATATGAGATGCTGAGACTGGCCGGTTTTGTGCTGGGCGCGGGCCTGCTTGTGCTCAATTTACGTCAACATGTTAAGCAACGCGCTCAAAGCTGATAGTAGTCGGGCAGTGCGGATTCGGCGATGGGCACCAGCGTGGTCATGGGATCTTCGCCGAAATAGATGTCTTCACCGACCAGTTTGTTGTCCGCAGCGGCGGGCCATACCGTGATTAATTGCGCGCAACTCAGCCACAACGGTTGATCCTGAACACTGCCGTTGGCGGTGTCCGTAACGCCCATGGCGCTCAGTGCTTCACGGGTGTACACCTGTTTCACTTGACCTTCAGTAATGACACCCTGGTCTTCAACCAGAATACGCCGGTTGACGACTTCAAACTGATTGCCGCCGGTGTTGAACATGTTGCTGTAAAAGCCGGCCACCTCGGTGTACCCGCGCAGCACCATGTTGCCAACTGGCAGTCGCCAGAAGTGGTATACCGGCTCGGCTGTGAGGGTAGCCATCAGCGGTTCGAGTTGGCCTTTGATCCCCGCTTCCATGTGTAAGGCAACTTCGGTGAGCAGCGTTTTGTGCAGCGGATTTTCCGTCGCTGCAGCCCGTTCCTGCAACGGTAGCCAGCTTGCGTGGGGTTCAATTGTGGGTGCAGTCATCTGTTGTCCTGTTGCGGTATGTTTCAGGTATCAATTATTTCGGCGGCGGGCGGTCGCTGACGATCGCTCAGCCAGTGTTCGTGATGGACGAATTGGTTGTTGTCCCAGAAACCCCACTCTTTGGTTTTCGGTCCCGTAATGATCAGCGTAAAGACTGGCTTGCCCTCAATCAACTGAACAATGTGACGGTGTTTGGCTGACCGGAAGTGGGGTCGCCAGCGTTTGACAACATGGCTGCTCTGGGTGGGGGTGGATTCCAGATAGTCACTGAGCGGGATGGTCACAAACCACCAGGGGTGATCGTGAAACGCGCGATCATCGTCGCCTTTGTGAAATTTGTGCAGGCGCAGCGTAAAACCGAACCAGACGATCCAGCGTTCCAGGTAGACTTCGTCACCTTCGTGCACCAGGTCATGAGTAAACCCGAAGCGGGCTGACCCCAGGGTACGAACTTTGTTGAAGTAGGGCACTTAAGGTTTCCGGATTGAGGCGGTCTAACTTTGCAAACGCCAGATCGTCGATATACTGGGCCAGTTTGCAATCGGCGGAAATTATAATGGAAATCCTGACCACTTCACCTGATTTGGACAACGCACTGGTGAATCCGGCTAATTGGGCTGATGAAGCTTGGATGATTGATCAATTTGCCTGGCTGCGCACCAATGCTCCGGTGCGCCGACTGGCGCCCGAGGGATTTGCCCCGTTCTGGAATATCACACGCTACCAGGACATCAAGGAGATCGAGAGTCAGAAAAGGGTCTTTATTAATGATCCGCGGCCGGTTCTGGGGCCGGATATGGCCCAGGCCATTGTGCAGCAGATGTCAGGACGCAAACATCTGGTGCGCTCACTGGTGCAGATGGACGACCCGGATCATATGAAGTACCGGGTGTTAACCCAGGGCTGGTTCATGGGCAGTAACCTGCGCAAGCTGGAAGGGCGGGTCGCACAGTTGGCGAGCCACTACGTGGATCGCATGGCTGAGATGGGTGGCGAGTGTGATTTTGTTAAGGACATCGCCATCTGGTACCCACTGCGCGTCATCATGTCCATTCTGGGCGTGCCGGAAGAGGATGAGCCTCTGATGCTGAAGTTGACGCAGGAGCTTTTTGGAAGTTCCGACCCGGATGTGACCCGGTCCTTTGAGATGGCTGAGTTCATGAATGTTGTAATGGATTTTGAACAGTATTTTCGGGATCTCACTGCAGCCCGGCGGCGCAATCCAACAGATGATGTTGCTTCTGTCATAGCGAATGCCACCATTGATGACGAGCCGATGCCGGACCTGGAAACCAATGGCTACTACATCATTATTGCGACGGCAGGCCATGATACGACCAGTTCTTCTACATCGGGAGGGCTGCTGGCCTTATTGCAGAACCCAGCGCAGATGGACAAGCTGCGCGCTGCACCAGACCAACTTATGCCGACGGCGGTGGACGAAATGATTCGCTGGGTCAGTCCAGTGCGCCACTTCATGCGCACTGCGACCGAAGATTATCAATTGGGTGACCAGCAAGTCAGCGAAGGAGAATCGGTAATTCTCTGGTATCCCTCTGCAAATCGCGATGCTGAAATATTTGCCCAACCCAACGAATTTCGGGTAGACCGGCGGGATGCCAAACAACTCGCGTTTGGTTTTGGTGCGCATGTCTGTCTTGGTCAGCATCTGGCGCGGATGGAGATATCCGCGCTGTTTCAAGAATTACTGAAGCGTGTCGAGCACATCGAACTGGCTGGCGAACCTCAATACATGCAATCTACTTTTGTTGGTGGATTGAAGAGCCTGCCGATCCGTTATCGCATGAAATAGAAGGGCTAACAGAAGACCTCAGGTGTAAAGTAGCCATGGAACTGGTGGGGCAGGTGGTGCTGCAAAGGTAATTTGCACACTTGTTCATCAATATTGTCTGCCCGCAGCACATACAGATCGCTGGTGTGCTCAAACGCGTTGTAAACCACTTCCAGTAAGTAACCATCATCTTCTGCCTTGGCGTTGGTGGCGGGCGCAAACAGTGGTTCTGAACCGTAGTGCCCCGGCGGCAGGGTAAGCAAGTGACAGTCACCATCACCGGTGACCCGCTGAATGCCGTTAAAAAAGCCATTTGCGCCGTTGTCTACTGAGCAGGCTGTATAACAGACTTGATGCGGTTGCCCGGTGAAACGGGTGTTGAACGTTGGAAATTCGGATTCGGTAGGGGAGAGTTGGGTCTCGTGCATTTCGCCCGTCCGCATGTTCAGGACATAGCGTTTGTAGATGCCACCGTTAAATTTGCTGTCGGGATGGAACACATTTGTGAGTGAACTGTTGGCGGCAAAACCATCCTGGTACATGGCATCAACCACAATTTCTTCGCCTCGCTCATAAGCATTGCCAAAGTGCACAATGGCGCCATGACTGGTGCTGAACGTTTTAGTGACCGTGAGAGATTCCAGGTCCACAACGTAAGCTTTCATATCAATATTTGGATCATAACCGACCACGTCAGATATGGTCTTACGGCCCAACATGACACCCGCCATGCCGTCGAAAACAATGGAGCCAATAAAAAATATCGCGAACCGCTCAGTGATCACAAAATCGTGACAGAAAGGAAAGGTGTCCAGTTTTAACTGACCTTTCTTGACCAGCGTACCAGCACTGTTGATGCGGTAGATGTTCAGGCACGGCTGTGGCCCTTTCAGGGTCATCCCTGAGATACCGGCGCCAAAGTTAATATAGTCGCCAGTTTCAGGGTGTACTCGGCCGTGGGCACTGAATACCTGCCCGCGCTGCAGTTCCCCGCTGTAGTCAAATTCCCCGACCGTGCTGAGATCGCTTGGCTCCACCTGCCAGGGGTGGCCGCCTTCGTTCAGCGCCAGCAGTTTACCGCCGTGATAAATGGTATTGGTGTTTGCCGGATTGGCTGGCGTTTTGCCGATATTGGCTAAAATGCCACCTGGGATCTGCGTACCGAAACCCCGGTACTTAATGGTTTGGGCGGCGGTTTCGGCCACGTACTTGGGCGTTCGCACGTATGCGTTCTTGAAGTGGACTTTGCCTTTGCTGAAAGTAAAAGCGCACAACATACCGTCGCCATCGAACCAATGCCCGTAGTGGTCTTTGCCGATACGTTGCCGGCCCGGACCATTGCGAAAAAAAGTACCCTCGAGGTCGTCTGGCAACTGGCCCTCGTAACGGTCGATAAAGTAGCTATGTTCCGTATCCAGATTTTCCAAGCCGCCGTGATGTGATGGCGGCTCGTTCTGGCCTGTGAAGACCTGTTCTGCCATGTGTTTGCCTTTATGTTATTTGCCGGCTGGCCTGGTAAGATGACTACGTTTCAGGGATTCCCGGCGGGATAGCCCAGCCAATCTCCTTCCATATCCACGGGGCCGCGATAGATCACATCAAATTTGCGATGGGCAAATTTCCAGGCGCCGTGCTCTTTAATTAATTGGTCATTGTAGACACCGGCAACCCGAAAGCTGTTGCCTTCAGCGTCTTTGATGTTCTCCTGTACGTAAAACCTGGCTTTGGCACTGTCGCCGTCAACGGTGATCAGGCCGGGTTGGACCCAGTGCAGAACGCAGGGGTAACCAGCCATCACGCCGCTCCAGAAGCCTTTTAGGTTATCTCTACCCTGCACTGCGTCCATGCCTGGAGCCAGATCCCAGGCGCCGTCTTCTGCCCAGGTGTCTCCCCAGATTTCTGCATCGCGTTGCATAACCCCATCAGCATACTGTTGGGCCAGGGCCTGGATTTCTAT
>JBCCUW010000303.1:0-5735 GCA_039196385.1 Pseudomonadota bacterium | reverse complement strand
GATTTCGACCGGTACGCCAAAAGGTAATTCCGCCATACCCACCGCTGAGCGGGTATGCGCGCCCACGTCGCTGCCGAATACCTCCAGAATCAGATCCGAGCAACCGTTGATCACCGGTGGGATGGCGTTGAAGCCCGGCGCGACATTGACCATGCCAAATACTTTCAGCCAGGCGGCCACCCTGTCCAACGAACCCAGCGCCTGGTGAATACTGGCAAACAGACCCAGCGCCACCTTGCGCGCGGCGTCGTAAGCTTCTTCGGGACTGACGTTATCACCGACCTTGCCTAAGGGCTTGGCAACACTGCCGTCTGCTTCGGTAGGCACATGGCCTGACAGATACATAATCTGCCCATCGATCCGCACTAGATCGAAAGGTAACTTGGCAGTTTGCATCGGCTCCGGCAGTGTCAGACCCAGGGCAGCAAAACGATCATCGGTGTTCATATCAGACAGCCTCCAAAATTGATCCGCTTAGCCTAATGGGCCTGGTGTGCAGATGCCAGATGTGAACGCGGTCACAGAGGGGCTTTGGATGGCGAAGTACACTGTCGTTTGGAAGGAATATATGACAAGGATTTTGTTCGTCTTTTTCTGCCAGGCCTCTTATGGAGAGTTCGGTCTGGTCAAGAAGGGGTTTCGACATGAATCTTGTACATGCCACCAAGATCTCCTCTCTGGCTTTGAGCCTGGTCTGTTTCAGCAGCACAGCAACTGCAGATACCGTGTTTGGTATTTATGCGGGCGCGGGTGGTTGGCAGCAGGAATTCAGCGGCGAAGTCACCTCCACCAGCGTGGATGTTGATGTAGAAACGGATCTGGGTATCGAAGACGATACCAATAATGTGTTTTACGTTGCCGTCGAACATGGCCTGCCGATACTGCCCAACCTGCGCGGCCAGCATTTTGAGGTTAACGTAGATGGGGACAATGTCCTGTCCCGCACCATCGACTTTAACGGCCAGTCATTCACGCTCAACGACAGTGTGGTGAGTGAACTGGAGTTGTCGCAGTCGGATGCAGTCATGTATTACGAAGTATTGGACAATGTTGTATCGGTGGACGTGGGTCTGGTCGTCAGCTTCCTGGAAGGTTCCATCAGCGTGGCCAGCAGCACAGAAACCGCAGCAGCCGATTTTGACGAAGTTGTGCCCATGCTCTACTCCAAAGTGCGCGCCGATCTGCCGCTGACCGGATTCTGGGTGGGTGCTGAAGGGCAGGGTGTCAGTTACGACGGCAACAGCCTCATAGAGTTCAACACGCAGGTGGGCTGGGAAAGCCCTCTGGGTCTTGGTCTGGAGGCCGGCTGGCGTGCCGTGCATCTGGAGATGGACAGCTTTGATGAAGTTGAATCAGCTGAATTGGATATTACCGGTCCGTATGCGTCGGTGAACTACCACTTCTAAGCTGGCCACGGCAAAACTGCCCCCGCATAATGGGGGCCATGACCGAAACAGCCCTCAAAAATCCTCCGCAACCCGTTAAGCACAAGCAACAGGTGCGTACGCTGCTTGAAGCGTGCCTGCTTGATGGCTGCTTGATTAGCGATGCTGCGGGCATGCGACCCTATGAATGTGACGGGTTGACCGCCATTCGCGAGCAGCCGTGGCTGGTGGCCCTGCCGGAAACGGAAGCGCAAGCTGCAGCAGTCCTGCGCATCTGTCGTGAATACCAGGTACCAGTAGTACCTAGAGGCGCGGGGACCGGCTTATCCGGCGGCGCCCGTCCCCATGCGGAAGGGGTGGTATTGAGCCTCGCCAAGTTGAATCGGATTGTGGAAATTGATCCGGACAACTGTGTCGCGCGAGTGCAACCCGGGGTGCGTAATCTCGCTATTTCTGAAGCGGCTGCAGAATATGATCTCTATTATGCGCCAGATCCATCGTCGCAGATTGCCTGCAGCATTGGTGGCAACGTGGCGGAGAACAGCGGCGGCGTACACTGCCTCAAATACGGGCTGACGGTGCACAACGTCTGTGGCGTCCGGGTGCTCACCAGCGAGGGCGAATTCCTGGACCTCGGCGGTGCGTTGATGGATACCCCCGGGCTGGATCTGCTGGCGGTGCTGTGCGGCTCGGAAGGGCTGCTTGGTCTGATTACCGAAGTGACGGTCAACCTGCTGCCGCGCCCACCGGCGGTGGTGGTCATGCTGGCAGCTTTTGCGGAAGTTGGCGCAGGCGCTGCGGCTGTCGCTGACATCATCGCCCGGGGCATCATCCCTGCAGGCATGGAAATGATGGATCGCCTGGCGGTTTCTGCAGCGGAGCAGTTTGCCCACGCCGGGTATCCGCTGGATGCTGCAGCGATTCTGTTGATTGAGCTGGATGGTAGCGTTCAGGAAGTTGCCGACCTGGCGGAGCAGGTCAGCCGCATTGTGACAGAGGCGGGCGCAACCGACGTGCAATTGGCGGAACGCCCCGAAGACCAGCAGCGCTTGTGGAAAGGGCGCAAGTCAGCGTTTCCCGCGGTAGGCAGACTGGCGCCGGATTACTATTGCATGGATGGCACCATACCGCGCCACCAGCTGGCCCGGGTGCTGCAGGAAATCGAACAGCTGTCCGCCATCTATAACCTGCCTGTTGCCAACGTATTTCATGCGGGCGATGGCAACCTGCATCCTCTGATTCTGTTTGACGCCAACATACCCGGCCAGCTTGAGGCCACAGAAGAAATGGGCGGCAAGATTCTCGAACTCTGCGTGCGCGCTGGGGGCACGGTCACCGGTGAACATGGCGTTGGTGTGGAAAAACTGGATCAAATGTGCGTGCAGTTTGCCCCGCTGGAACTGGCCCAGTTTTTTCATCTCAAGGCAGCCTGGGATCCCAGTGGTGTCCTGAATCCTGGCAAGGGGGTGCCAACGCTCACGCGTTGCGGGGAACTGGGCGGCATGCATGTGCGCCATGGGCAGCTGCCGTTTGCGGATCTGGAGCGATTTTGAGCGGCAGCGCAGCACCGCAAATCGAAAGTTTGGTTCAGGCGGTGCAGCAGGCACGCGCGCAGCGCACCCGGCTGCGTATCAGCGGTCAACAGAGCAAACGTCAATGGTTCGCGGCGCCGACTGCTGATGCACAGATGTTATGTGTGGACGAGCTGCGTGGCATTGTGACCTATCAGCCTGAAGAGCTGGTGATCACGGCGTTGGCTGGAACTTCAGTCAAAGAGTTGGAACAAACGCTACTACAGCGTCAGCAGCAATTGGCCTTTGAACCCCCCCAGTTTTTTGGCTCGGGTACAGCGGGCGGTATGGTGGCCAGCGGCCTGTCCGGCCCGGCGCGGCCCTGGGGTGGCGCGGTTCGCGATGCGGTGCTTGGGGTTGAAATGATTAATGGCCGCGGCGAAGCGCTCAACTTTGGCGGTCAGGTGATGAAAAACGTGGCCGGTTATGATGTCTCACGCCTGATGGCCGGGGCGTTTGGTGCGCTTGGTGTCATCTGTTCGGTCAGCCTCAGAGTACAGCCCATTGCGGAATATGAAGTCACGCTGCGCGTGCCGTTGGCGGCGGAACCCAGCCTTACTCTGATGCGCAGTCTGGCGCAGCAGTACTCACCGCTGACAGGTACCTGGTGGGTTGCGGGCGAGTTGCATCTGCGCCTGGCCGGTGCCATGGCAGAGGTGCAGCGCTGGTCCAGCCGCCTGCAGGCGGAGCACGGCCTTGAGGATATGGGTCGCAGCCGTATCTGGACGGATGTACGTGATCACACCGCTGACTTCTTTAAATCTATACCGCTGGAGACGCAGCCCGCGCTCGATCGTGCTGGAGCGTTTCTGTGTCGCGTGATTGTCCCGCCCGCCACCCCTCAGGCGGCGCTGGGTGAGAGCCAGGATCTGGCCATTGAATGGGCGGGCGGACAACGCTGGATGTGGCATCACCAACCCGAAGGGTTGCGCCAGGCGGTCCATGCGGCGGGTGGTTGGTTGTGGGTATTGGGTCAGCAGAGCGGTTTAGCGGCCGCCATCCCCGCCGCCCAACAACAGCTGATGGGGGCGATCAAAGCGGCTTTTGATCCGGATGGGGTATTTGTGCCTGCGGTGGCCCTGGACGGCAGTGCGGAGCCTGCGGATGCGCACTGATTTCAGCCCCGAGTTACTGGCCACGGATAAAGGCGCCCGCGCCAACGAGATATTGCGCGCCTGTGTGCACTGTGGTTTCTGCAATGCCACCTGTCCTACCTATCAGCTGACAGGTGACGAGCTGGATGGCCCGCGTGGGCGGATTTACCTGATCCGGGAACTGCTGGAGACCGGCACGAACAGCGAACGGGCCACCTATCATCTGGATCGCTGTCTGACGTGCAGGGCGTGTGAAACAACCTGTCCGTCTGGTGTCCAGTATGGTGAATTGGCGGAGATTGCGCGCAACGAGCTGGGTCCGCGTCGCAGTGGTATGACTGGCTGGCTGCGCCGTGGTCTGCGGTGGATGATTCCGCCCGCGGCCCGGTTGCGACGTATGGCGCGCCTCGGGCGCTATTTTCGTTGGCTGCTGCCGGGTTATTTGCGCGAACAGATTCCTGCCCGTGTCGGCCGGCCTGCGGGCGCGGCGGAAGCGCAGCAGGATGCCCCCAACGTACTGGTCCTGAATGGCTGCGCCCAGCAGGTGTCCACTGCCGGTACCAATGAACATCTGGTCCAACTGTTAGTCAGGCACGGCATAAACGTCACAGTCGCCACTGAAGAGACCTGTTGTGGATCTCTGGATCTGCATCTGGGTGATGAAGCGGCAGCGCTGCGCCGCATCCGTCAGAACATTGATGCGCTGACGCCTCACCTGGGTGAGGTGAGTGCGATATTGTCCTCAGCGTCCGGTTGCGGGGTGACCGTGAAAGACTACGCTAGATTGCTGGCCCAGGATCCGGCTTATGCGGAGCAGGCGGCGCAAATAGCGGCGTGCACCGTTGACGTCAGTGAGTACCTGGCCGCCCAGCAACTGCCGCTGCAGGCGCGGCGTGGCGCCGGCACGCGGGTGGCATGGCACGCACCCTGTTCGCTGCAGCATGGGCAGCAGGTCAATGGCGTGGTTGAAGCTCTGTTGGAAAGGGCCGGGTATGCGCTGACTGAGGTTAAAGACAAGCATTTGTGCTGTGGTTCTGCGGGCACCTACTCGGTCCTGCAGCCGCAGATGTCCGCGCCGTTGCGCGCAGCAAAGATCAAAGCGTTACAGGCGGCAGAGCCAGCCTGTATTGCGACGGCGAATGTAGGCTGCCAGGTGCACCTGCAACAAGCCGCTGAAGTAGAGGTGGTCCACTGGATCGAGTTGTTGGAATAAGCTAGACACAGAACTTGGGGAGGGACTGTGAACAGACATCAAATTGACTCCGACGAGAGTGTCGGTGCACGCGACATCGGCTTTCTGTTGTTCCTGACATTGCTCAACGTCATGAACTTTGTGGACCGTCAGCTGCTGGGTAGCTTTGCCAATTGGATCATGCCGGATCTGAACCTCAGCAATACCCAGTTTGGGTTGTTAACCGGCCTTGTATTCATCGTGTTCTATTCGGTGATGGGCCTGTTTATGGGTGCGCTGGCGGATATGGTCAACCGGACCCGGCTCATTGCCGCCGGATTGGCTTTGTGGAGTGCCTTAACTGCGGTGTCCGGCATGGCGAAAAATTTTGTCACGCTGGCGATTCCGCGGATGTTCATTGGCGTGGGGGAGTCCATCATGACGCCGACTGCCATGTCACTGTTGTCGGATCGGTTTCCCTCGCGCTGGCTGGGGCTGGCCTCAGGTATTTATT
>JBCCUW010000302.1:0-5735 GCA_039196385.1 Pseudomonadota bacterium | reverse complement strand
GGGCGCATGGGCACTCCGGATGATATTGGCCACGCGGTAGTCTTCATGGCGTCGCCGGCCGCAAGCTGGGTGACAGGCCAATGCCTTTATGTGACGGGCGGTTTGTAAACTCAACAACACTGCACTGCGTTGAGCTTAGCTGGTCATGGCCTTCTGAAAAGCAGGCCGCGCTTCCAGCCGCCCGATGTAAGCCTTGATGTTGGGCATATCATCGGTCACACAACCCAATCGGTTGCTCATAAAGACTGCATGGCCCAACATAATATCCGCTGCGGTGAACTCACCCGCCAGATAGTGGTTGTCCTGCAACGCCTCTTCCACCGGCGCCAGCGCGCGCGTCAGCAAGCGCTGGGCCTGCGCCAGGGCCGTTTCGTCACGCCGTTCGGGCGGCAGCAGCACAGAGTGCACCATGATGGTATTGATCGGCGGCATCACCATCCCTTCACAGTAGTGGAACCACTGCAGGTATGCAGGATAGGCCGATGCCTCCGGCGCCGGTTGCAGGCCGCCGTTTTTGTGCCTGCCCAGCACGTATTCCACAATCGCTCCGGATTCGTAAATGCTGACATCACCATCTTCCAGAACGGGCACGCGACCCAACGGGTGACGCGCCCGATGCGCATCCGACTTCAGGTCTTTCGGGTTGAAATCCATGCGATTCAGATCGTAGGGCAGTTCAAGTTCTTCCAGCAGCCAGACAATTCGGCCAGCGCGTGAATTCGGCGCAAAGTGCAGCTTGAGCATTCAAGTACCTCTGTTCTCATGACTAGTTTTTATGGCTCGCATCCCGCTATCCCCTCGCCATACCGACGATGTAGACTAGGGCCAATGCGGGTGTAGTTCAATGGTAGAACCTCAGCTTCCCAAGCTGATGACGTGGGTTCGATTCCCATCACCCGCTCCAGGAGAAGGGTGCGGGAGGACACACGATCGACGTACTGGATACGCTCTGGCAGGTACATAACGCGCCGGCTGCCGGACATGAGCAGGCGCTGGCCGGTTATGAGCTGGACTTTGATGAGGGACAGCGGGTGCAAACCCAGCTGCTGCAACGGTGGCTCAACGCGGGTGAGCACATCGGTGGTTGGAAAATCGGTATGACCTCCGGTGCTTCGCGCAACGCCATGGGTGACGGTATCCGTCCATTCGGCTTTGTCTTAAAAAGCCGTATCGTCGAGTCCGGCAGCATTTTACCTGTCCAGCCCCTGCATCGCGGCCAGGTTGAGAACGAGCTGTGTTTTGTCATGCAGCATGCGTTGGGCGCAGATGCCACGCCGGAATCTGCTCAAGCTGCCGTTGGTGGCATCCTGCCGGCTTTCGAGATTAACCAGAAACGCCTGCCCGCTGACGTCAGCGCCGGCGTGCGCGTGGCTGACAATCTATCCAACTGGGGGATTGCGATCGGCGCTGCGGTGGCGCCAATCAGAGACCTGAGTGCGCTGGAAGTGACGCTGAGCAACACCAATGGCGATGTCATAGAGCAGGTCCCCAGCGCGGGTCACATCGATGATCACTACCTGTCACTGGCGACTTTGGCACAACGCTTGGCAGCTTTTGGCCAGCAACTACAACCCGGTCAATTCGTAATTACCGGCGCTTACGGCAAAACACCTTTTGCTCCGGGTGCGTACCAGGGGCGGTTCAGCCTGGGCATCGGAGACGTTGAGATCCAACTGCAATGACCGCCACCAGGGTCATGATCATCCCCGGTCTGACGCTGCAGCACGTGTGTGAGGATGATCTGCGCCGAATGCAGGAAGCTGCTGGAGACGACAGTTGTATTGTTGTGTGCAACCCCGATCAGGCGCATACACAGATCGCTGATACCCAGGTCGTTCTGGGACTTGTCTCTCCATCCCTGTTTGCACAGGCGAATAAACTGCGCTGGGTACAGTCCATTTCATCCGGCGTTGATTCGTTCATGTATCCGGCGTTCATCAACAGCCCGGTCATGCTGACCAGCGAAAAAGGTCTGGTAGGTGAACACCTGGCTGACCACGGCATGGGTTTACTGCTGATGCTCACACGCCAGCTGGCTGCGGCCCGGGACCTCGGGCCCGCCGCATGGCACAACCGCAGTCAACTGCGTGCAGAAGAATTGGAGTTGACCGACATGACCATGGGCATCATCGGCTTTGGCGGCACCGGGCGCGCCATGGCGCGGCGCGCGGCAGCGTTTGGCATGCAGGTGCGCGCCATTGACCGCGAGCAGGTGCCCCCAGCAGAGGGTCTGCAGCAGGTGGAACCTGTGAGCCACTTGCTGGATGTTCTGGCTGCAGTAGATGTCGTGGCAGTATGTTGCCCCCTGACCCGCGAAACCCATGGCCTGCTGAATAGCGCCACGCTGGCCCGGACGAAACCGGGCGCATTCATCATCAATGTCACCCGCGGTGAAGTTATCGAGGAAGCTGCCCTGGCCGAAGCCCTGCAGTCGGGTCACATTCGCGGGGCCGGCCTCGACGTGGCACCGCGCGAACCGTTGCCTGCGGACAGTGTGCTGTGGCAACTGCCCAACGTCGTGATGACCCCCCATACCGCAGGGGCAAGCCAGTTTCGTGCGGCGCGCAACATTCAGCGCTTCATCGACAATCTGAACAGGTTCATACACAACGAACCCCTGGAAGGCATCATTAACAAAACTCTGGGATACTAGCGGCGTAAACCCGTGCAGCCACACATTTCGAAACATACAGCCCAACACATTGGGGAAACGTTAACCGACCAACCACTAACAAACAGATAAATTGAGGGGAAAACAATGAGACTAGAAGGCAAAGTAGCCGCAATCACTGGCGCCGCCAGCGGCTTTGGCGCGGCAGCCGCAAGACGTTTTGTCGCTGAAGGCGCCAAAGTTGTTCTGGGGGATATCCAGGATGATGCGGGCGCCGCTATCGCCGAAGAACTGGGTGATGCTGCGGTATACGTCAACTGCAACGTGACAGATGAGGATCATATCGCCAATCTCGTTGACACCAGCGTAGCGCAGTTCGGCAAACTCGACATCATGTTTAACAATGCCGGCATCGTCGGTACTGTCGGGCCCATTGCCACAACACCGGGTGACGAGTGGCGGTTCACCGTGGACATCCTGCTCAACGGCGTGTTTTACGGATGCAAGCACGCCGCCCGGGTAATGACACCCCAGGGGTCCGGTTCGATTGTCAGCATGGCCAGCACGGCCGGCGTGCTCGGCGGGCTGGGACCCCACTGTTATACGGCGTGCAAACATGCCGTGGTGGGGCTGACCAAGGGGGTCGCTGCGGAGCTGTGCCACCACAATATCCGGGTCAATTGTATCGCACCGGCAGGCATGGCAACCGCGATGGTGGCCAATGTATCCACCGGAGACCACACGGCGATCGAAGAAGCAAAAAAAATTCTAGCCCAGAACTCGCCGCTGAAAGGCCGGCCGGGACTTGCAGAGGACGTTGCGAATGCCGCGCTGTGGCTGGCCAGCGATGAAGCGGGTTACACCACCGGGCACTGTCTGACCACCGACGCGGGGACCACCACCGGCGCCAGCCCGAACCCGCCGGCTTTTGCAGAGTATCAGCCGTTGTTTCGTGAGGCCGGAAAACACGGGCTGTAACACCGGTACGCGTCACCGTGCTTGTCAGAGACCGCGCCCACCAAAGGGGAGTAGAACTGGGTCCCTACCCCCTCGAAGCGCTGCCCCGCGCTACGAAGCAGGCGATCGCGGACACCGCGGTGCCCGCTTGGCAAGCACCCGCACGGGTAAGTAAGGCAGATTCGACGCTAGCGGCAGCCGCTCAGTTTTACACAAAGCTGTTTGCGCAATGTGCCACCAGCACACCGGCGCCGCGGGCGCCGGTCCCCGAAGACCTGCAACGGCGCAGTCAGGAATTGAAAGGCGCCGCCTACTACCTGGATGCGGCACATGCCGGTATCTGCCAGATTCCGTCTCACGCATGGTTGGCGCAGGACCGCGCAAGCGCAGCGGACGAAAAATTTGCGCTGATCCTCTGGGTGCGCCATGGTCTGCCGGTAGAAGATGACAACCTGGCCAGCCAGTGGTTGAACGGGGCGCAGGATGCTATCGCCGCCATGCGGGCGCTGGAAATCGGCGCGGCAATCACGGGCCATATACGCGCCATGGGATACAACGCCAGTCTGCATGACTCAGAGGACACCCGCGTCAATCTGCACTTGCTGGCGCTGCTCGCAGGTATCGGCGTTAACAGGGACGCACAAATCGTCAGCCCCTTTTTCGGCGCTGACTATGCCCCTGTGGCCGTGACCACCGATTATCCGCTGGCAGTGGACACACCTCTGGCTAACCAACCAGCCACGCTGCAACTGCGCCGCTCGTTGCGCTACTGGTGGGGCATCAACGGTGCGGTCTCCGGGCGTGAACACAATCGTCAGCGACGCCGCGCATCACACCTCAGCCGCTACCCGATGGAGCAAGTCAAGCGAGTCGCTGAGCCAACCACGCTGATATTCGCAGACGAAGTGCCTCGCGTACCCAAGCGCGCGGAATTTTTTCAGCGTGCGCGCAGTGGTGATCTGGGCCCCAAGGCACAACAGGAGGTCAAACGCTTCGCTTTCAAACACCCCTTGACCGACGGCATGATGTATCCGCTGCGCGCCATGGTTGCGCATCAGGACGGCAACGTTGCTGAGGCACAAGAAGATCAATTCGGCGATGCCGCAGCGAACGCTCGAGCAATCAAATCTTTGAGTTACCATCTGGGTGCGGATCTGACCGGTATCTGCGAAATCCCACCGTACGCGTGGTATTCACACGATGCCCGGGGGCAAGCCATTGTGCCCCGCCACAAATACGCTGTGGTCATGCTGATTGATCAGGGTTACGACACCATGGAAGGGGCCAGTGGGGACGATTGGATATCCGGCTGCCAATCCATGCGCGGCTATATTCGGGGTGCTGAAATCGCCGGCGTGATGGCCGAATTTCTGCGTAAAAACGGCTTCGAGGCCCGCCCGCAGACCAATGCGGACAGTCAGGTGCTGCAGATCCCCCTGGTGCTGCTGGCCGGGCTTGGCGAACTCAGTCGTATCGGCGAACTGGTGCTGAATCCTTACGTCGGACCACGCTTCAAGTCAGTTGTGTTGACTACCAATCTCCCTCTGGCGGTCGATCAGCCGATCGACTTCGGTCTGCAACAATTCTGCAAACGCTGTTTCAAATGCGCCAGGGAGTGTCCGGTAAACGCCATCCCCTTTGGCGACAAAGTGATGTTCAACGGTTACGAAATCTGGAAGCCGGACGTTGAACGCTGCACCCGCTATCGGGTGACCAATCCCAAAGGGTCAGCCTGCGGACGCTGCATGAAAACCTGTCCTTTGAACAAGGTTGTCAGCGCAGACGGCGCCTGGTTACACCGGATCGGCACGTGGCTCGGGGTGAACGCCGGCTGGTTAAAACCGGTGCTGGTACCCCTGGCTGTATGGCTCGATGACCGGCTGGGATACGGTAAGCGCAATCCGCTGAAGCGTTGGTGGCTCGACCTGGAGTTACGCAACGGCAAGGCTCAGATCCCTCGCGGTACAAACGAGCGGGATCTGGATATCCACCGGGACATTTCCGGCAAAAAATCTCCCGTGGGGTACTATCACGCGAGCGACATGCCGGCACCCGACAGCCACCAGGCCGTACCGGTTGATCACAAACAAGCGATTAAACGTGGATCGCTGTTGGAAAGTGTGGCGCAGGCGCGGGCCCGCCGCGCAAGGCGTGGCGCCAAGCCTGC
>JBCCUW010000301.1:0-5738 GCA_039196385.1 Pseudomonadota bacterium | reverse complement strand
CTGTGATGTCCGCGACACCCAGTAACAGAGCGGCTAACGGGGCAAAAGCAAACACCATGATGACATCGTTAACCGATACCTGAACCAGCGTGTAGTTGGGATCTCCCTTGGTCAGCTGACTCCAGACGAACACCATGGCAGTGCAAGGCGCAACACCCAGGAGGATCATACCGGCGATATATTCTGTGGCAGACTGGGGATCAACCCAGCCGGCGAACAGCACCTTGAAGAACAGCCAGCCGAGTGCGGCCATGGTGAACGGCTTGATCAGCCAGTTCACGACCAGCGTCAGGACGAGTCCTCTGGGCTTCTTGCCGACGTCTTTGATGGCGGCAAAATTGACCTGCACCATCATCGGGTAAATCATTACCCAGATCAGTATCGCCACCACCAGATTAACGTGGGCATACTCAAGGCGCGCAACAAACTGAAACAGCTGGGGCAGAATATTCCCAGCCACCACACCCAGGACAATGGCGATGCCCACCCAGACTGACAGATACCGCTCAAACACCCCCAAAATCCAACCCCTTATCCCTGCATCGGCAATATGGAAATCTGATCACACAACCGCGCACACCACAACCAAGTGAGATTAACGCCGTATCCGGCTATGCTGCTGGCCTGTCACGTAGCTTTTTGACTAAAGCCTTTTGACCAATGTTAGAGTTTAAGGAATCATCATGCTTCTGTACCACAATCCACTGTCGTCCTGCTCACAAAAAGTCCGCATGGTACTGCACGAGAAAGGCCTGAGTTACGACAGCAACGTCATTGACCTGCAAAAGGGTGAACAGTTTGCCGCTGATTACGTCAAGCTGAACCCGAACGCCGTGGTACCCACACTGATAGACAACAACCAAGTGCTGATCGAATCGACGCTGATCAACGAGTATCTGGATGACGCGTATCCTGATGTGAGCCTTAAACCCGCCGATCCCGCCACCCGACATACCATGCGCCACTTCTGCAAGCAGATTGATGATGCATTACACCCGGCCTGTGGCATTCTGACTTATGCCATCGGCGCGCGCCCTGGCCTGCTTGCACGGCCCAAGGCGGAAGTTGACGCTCTGGTCGCGAACATCCCTAATCCGGCCCGGCGCGCCGCACGACGCTCGGTGATCGATCATGGTGTCGCAGCCCCGGAGTTTCGCTCCGCCATGCTCACACACCGGGCGCTGTTCGACCGGGCAGAAGATATGCTGGCCACCGCTGATTGGCTTGCCGGTCCGCAATTAACTCTCGCCGATTGCGCTTTGATGCCCTACGTTGTCAGGGTTGACCATCTGGGCCAGGGTGCAGAAGTTACCTCGCGCCCGCACCTGCAACACTGGTACGAGGCAATTCAGGCACGGACCAGTTTTGTCGCGGCCGTAAACGATTGGTTACCACCGCCGGCGGTAGAGATGCTGCGCAAAGCCGGTGCCCAGGTGGAGGCAGAGATTGCCCAGATTATGGCGGCGCCCCAGTCTTAGGGCGCTTTCTTTGGGTGTTTTCTCAGGGTGCTTTCTTAAGGCACTTTATTAGGGGGCAGATTGAACACCAGCAGCGCGTTCCCCGCCATACGATCGCCGAACAGATAACCGGAATTGACCAACACGTGGCCCTGATAAACCACCGGGCCATCCGCTTCAATGCTACCGCCGCGCGCGCGGGCACCAGACACTGAAACAAATTCGCGGTTGGTATCAAAGTCCCAGATCACCTCGCCTGTGCCGGCTGCGTAGGCCCTTAGATGACCATCAAAAGCCCCGGCAAAAACCACACCTGGAATGGCGGTGACCGCCGCAGACAGACCGGGATCACAGGCAGGCTTGTCCGCTGGCGCGCAGACATCCGGGGCTGGGGTGTACCACAGCACCTCGCCGTCCCCGGCATTCAGCGCAAACAACCCCGGTTTGCGTGGTCCGGTAAAGCGACCGGTAAATATCGTGTCCGCGTTGGGTGCGAACACAACCTCCTGGTTGGCTGCCATACCCCAATGCACCCCGCCGGCAAATCCCCCCCGGCCTATTTTGCGCCGCCACAACAATTGTCCGTCCGCCGGATCCAGAGCAAAAACATCACCGGATTTCTGACCGGCAACCACAATGTCACGGCCATCCAGGTTCATCAGCATGGGGGGCGCGCCAATATCCAGGTCAGGCCCATTTTCTTCAGGACAGTTTGTGCCGCCACCGATAAAACAGGCCATGTTCCAGGCATCACCGCTTAATGCCTGGTAGTGCCAGATCATGGCGCCTGTCTGCAGGTCAAAAGCCACCACTGAATCGCTGGTATCCGCAGCGGGTGAGGTATAACTTTCGCCGGTGCCGACATACAAAAGGCCTCTGCGGGCGTCAATGGTTGGCGAGTTCCATACCGGGGCGCCGGCCGGATGATAGCGCGGCACACCCATTGCGTTTGACTGTCCTGTCGCCGTGGGTGCCTGAGGAATGGTGTAGGCCGTCCAGCGCTCACGACCATCCGCAACCGCCAGGGCAACAACACCACCGCGAAAGGTGCAACACGGATAAGCGGGATCAGCCGCACTGCCCCACTCGCTGGAAGACAATGGCACATACAAGGTATCTTCATACAGACGCGGCGAGCCGGTAATCGTGACATCAGGATGATCGTGCGCTTGTGCGCGCCACACTTCGCTGCCATCACGAGGGTCTATGGCATAAACCATTCCCTTAAGGTCACCGAAATACGCCCGATCACCGGCGGCATTCACAGCGATGGCAGAGCGCACCTCAACATTCGCCTGATACGTCCAGTGAGCACAGCCATCGGCCAGGCTCAGTGCATAGACCGTACCGTCCTGACTCCCCACCAACAGGGCATCGCCAAAAGGCACCGGCTGGCTGCGGGCACGCGTTGCCCCCGGGTATTCGAACACCCACTTCAGCGTCAACTGGGGGACCTGAGCCGGACTCAGTTGTGCCACCGCAGCATCGATAAAGCGAGTGCCTTCCAGCGTCAGACTCCAACCTTCGGTAGCGGGTGCAACAGCGGGGATCTCGGCAACTGCACAGCGCTTAACCGGTTGGGTAGCTGTCACGGCACCACCCAGAAAAGTGGCAAGCATCGACACCTGGTGGGGTGGCAGATCGCGCACATGTATGGCCATCTGGCCTTCCGTGAGGGTCGCTTGGATCGCACGTGGGCCCAGCATCTGAAACTCTATCTGGTGGGGGGCCTTGGGGACGCTACCATCATGGCAATGCGCACAACGGGTATTGAATTCAGCTTGGGGATCGAACAGCTGAGTATTTTTGTTCTGTGTAGATGCAGACCCCGCAACCAACTCAGAACCCGGCGCAGGCTCACTGCAGGAACTTAACAAACCTCCCAACAGCAAACAGCTTAACAGGGTGATCCACAAGCTTTTTCCAATCATACCTATCCTGACAAGTGAACCGTTAAGTTCTAAGATACCCGCGTACCTTGACGAATGCCATTGGCACCATCCGGAGGATACCTTATGAGCGATCCATCTATTGATGCAGACGCTGCCGCCAAGCTGAAACGCCGGGGGCACCTGGCTTTTAACTGGGCCGACCTGGATCGCATCGAACTGCCGTCCGGCATTGTCACGCAAATGTACCGGTTGACCGACGCTGAGGACGCACCCACGGTATTCAACGTTTACTATCCACCAGGCTGCATTGTTGATGCCCATACCCATGCCACCGACTACACCGAGATTATTCTGGAAGGCAGCCAACGCGTTGGGGCCACGTGGCATCAGGCCGGGGACATTCGTATCGGATTGGCCAATCGCGGCTACGGTCCGCTGGAAGCCGGACCGGACGGAGCCAGGGTACTCTTCATGTTCAAAGATGGTCGCTGGCCCGCCATCGCCCTGGGCAACAATGATCCGGAAGCTCTGGGCAGCTCCTTTATCGAAGCACACCTGGCCCGCAAACGTCAGTAGGTAGGCCACGCAACGCGACTGCGTTACAGTGACCTGCCTGATTATGGACTCGCGCTCATGAATGTCACAGACGCTGTGCTGCAACGCAAAACGACACGGGGATTTCTGCCTGATCCGGTACCGGATGCGCTGCTGGAAGAAATTCTGGAGGTCGCACGCTACGCCCCATCCAACAGCAATACGCAACCCTGGCACATCGCAATTGTTACCGGCAACGCACGGCAACAGCTACAGGAAGAGATTTTGGCCGAAATGCAGACAGGGACTAAACCTTATCCTACCTGGCCATCCGGCGGGGTTGGGTTAACCGGCCAGTACAAACAACGTCAATACGACTGCGCGTTCGGCTACTACGACACAATGGGTATTCAACGCGAAGATAAAGTCGCGCGGCAGGCGCTGCTGATGAAAAACTGGGAGTTTTTTGGCGCACCCTGTGCGGCTTTCCTGTCCATGCCGACAACCATGCACCGCGCCAACGCAGTGGACATGGGTATTTTCCTGCAGACCTTCATGCTGCTCCTCGTCGAGCGCGGTCTGGCCAGTTGCCCGCAGGGCGCACTGGCGGCATATCCCGGACCTGTGCGCAGGATTGCAGACATCCCGGAAGACAACGCCATTCTGTGCGGAATCTCATTTGGCTACCCGGACCCAGCGGCACAGATCAACCGCGTGACCATGCAAAGGGAGCCCGTCACGACGATCAGTTCCATCACACGGTAGAGTTGGGCGCGGCACAACAGAGATGCATTTCACCGGCTACTCGGTGTTACAATGCACTTTAATAAATGCCGTGTCGTACAGCTGCCGCAGCGTCGTTTAGCGCAACACGGGCAACATAACAAGCAGCGCTGAGGCTCGAGGCTTGAACCGTCATTCCGATCTCAATCAGGCCACCCAATTAAGTACAAATCATATCGCCTGTGTTGAATGCGACCTGATTGTCGAGATTCCACCACTGGGTTTTCGCCAGCGTTGCCTGTGTCCACGCTGCGGGCACCTGTTGACCCGCGGCAACGCACACGCTGCCAGACTGGCCTTGCCTTACGCTTTGTGCGCCATGGTGATGCTGCCGCTGTCGCTACTATATCCGTTTATCTCCTTTGCCCGGGCCGGCATTGAAAACGAAATGAATCTGCTGCAGACCGCCTGGACCCTCTATCTTGATGGCAGCGTTGTGCTGTCGGGCCTCGTACTGACGTTTATTATTACGTTGCCCGCCTTGCTGATTCTCGCTATTGGCCTGGTAGCACTTTCACTGCAATGGCCGCGCCGGCTACCGCTAGTGCGCCAGGCAGCTCGCTTTGTCTATACGGTCAACAGCTGGAGTATGGTTGAGGTGTTCATAATCGGCGTGCTGGTAAGTCTGGTGAAAATTGCCAACATGGCGACTGTGGGCCTGGGTGTTTCGCTGTGGACCTACCTGGCGTTTGCGGTGTTCACCGTCGCGGCACTCTCCAAACTGGACAAATACGTCGTGTGGCATCATCTGCAGTTGCAGGGGGAACGCACGTGAACGCCGGCTCCGCTGCAGCGGCAGGTCTGACCAGTTGTCATACCTGCTACCTGCTGGTACCCACCAACACGCAACGCTGCCCCCGCTGTCACAGTCATGTGCACGCGCGCATCCCGCATAGTGTACAGCGCACAATGGCCCTGGTGGTTACCGCAGCGCTTTTGTACATACCCGCCATGACCCTGCCGATTATGCGCACCGTGAGCCTGGGAACCAGCGCCGACAGCACAGTCATTGGGGGCGTAATTGTGCTGTGGAACATGGGTTCATACCCCATCGCCACCATTATTTTTGTCG
>JBCCUW010000300.1:0-5741 GCA_039196385.1 Pseudomonadota bacterium | reverse complement strand
CCTGGATGGATCGGCCGGTATCAAATACGTCGTCAACAATGAGTAAGCGATCTGCTGCAGTCAGGTTCTTTACCAGATAGCTGAGACCGTGTACGGCCACCTGGCTTTGCTGCTGATCAATGCCATGGTACGAACTGGTGCGGATCGCGATGTGATCAGTGGTCAGGCCCGCGGCGCTGTAGAATTCCTGTACCGCCAGACCGATGGGTGCTCCTCCTCGCCAGACGGCAACAATAGTGGTTGGCCTGAAACCGCTGTTGAAGGCCATAGCGGCGAGTCGGAAGCTGTCTTCCATCAGTTGTTGAGCATCCAGATAAAGCTTGTCGCCAGGTTTCATCTGAAGTTACTCAAACTCAGGGTATACTGCTTGTCCCTAGAGAAGGTGACAGACCATTGGACAAGCAGTTTATTTCTGAAGCGCAGCATATTGTTGACGGCTTTAAGCTGGGCACGCAGATTTACGATAGCGGCTTCAACCCCTCTTTTATAGTGGGCTTGTGGCGCGGTGGGAGCGTGGTGGGCATGGTCGTTCAGGAATGCCTGGCAACGCTTGGTATCGCCACGGATCACATTGCTCTGCGCACGTCTTACGAGGGCCGTACGCAATATGAAGACGCGGTACAGGGACGCCGTGCGATCCGTGTGCATGGTAAACAATATCTGCTGGAAACCATTAAGCATGATGACCGCCTGTTGATTGTCGATGATGTTTACAGCAGTGGCCGACATACTCAAGCGGTGGTGGACAGTCTGCAGAAAGCGCTGAAGAGAAACATGCCCGAACAGGTGCGGATAGCCGCGATATGGTGGCGCACGCAGGCAGAAAAGATGTCCAGTCTGGCCCCCAAGCCTGATTTCTATCTCTACGAAACTCAGCAATGGCTGGTCTTGCCTTATGAAGCCCAAGGACTTTCCAGTGCAGAGATCGCGATGCACAAACCTTATCTGGCGGGTCTGCTGCCATCCGCGTCACCGCTGCCCTCCTGAATCTCCGCCTGAATCTCTCTCCCTAGCAGAAGAGCCCGCCAGGTCAGCCAGCGTGCGCGCCAGTACCGCTACGCCTGCGCCAATTTCGGCGCTTGATGTGTATTCGTCTGGTCTGTGGCTGATGCCGTCGCGGGAGGGTACAAATATCATGCCGGTGGGTACCTTGCGGGCGATGAACAAGGCGTCGTGATAAGCCCGGCTCACCAGAGTCAGCTGGGACAGGCCTTCTGATTCAGCGGCGCGATGAATGGCTTGCATGATCTGCGCATCAGCCTGTACGGGCGGGTCAGAATTGATGTGCTGAATCTCGCATTGCAGGCCCCTGGCTGCGGCGAGCTCTTGGGCCTTTTCAACCAGGTGGTTGACAATGCTGTCGCGGATTTCAAGTTGGGTGTCGCGAATATCCAGGCTCAGCCTGGCTTTGCGTGGAATGCTGTTGACTGCACTCGGGTGCACATCAAGCATGCCAACAGTGGCAACACTGTCGTCGCTGGCGCTGTCGAGCGCAAGACGTTCTGCAGTTTCAACCAGTATGGCAGCAGGGACCAGAGCATCTTGTCTGTCCCGCATCAGTACTGCGCCGGCGTGGCCACCGCGACCGTTAAACTCGATCGTCAGCGAAGCTGGTGCGGCAATAGCGCTGACGATGCCAATGTTGGTTTGCTCATGTTCAAGAACGGGGCCTTGTTCAATATGCAATTCGACAAAGTGATCGTACGTGTCAGTGCCAAGCTCTACAGTCTGCAGCTCCCCGGTGTATCCGGCGGCGTGTCTGGCTTCGGCGAATGTGACACCCTCTGCATCACTTAGCGCCTCCAGGGTTTGCGGATCAATGGCGCCACCCATCAGGCGCGAGCCGGAACAACCGATCCCGAATCGGGTGGGCTCCTCCGACGTAAACATGATGACATCGATGCTTTTTTGTGGGGTGAACCCGCTGTTGCGCAAAGCTCGAATAGCCGCAATGGCGCCTAACACGCCTACTGTGCCGTCGTACTTTCCTGCGTGTGGAATGGCGTCGCAATGTGAGCCGGTGGCAACAGCCCGGTCCACGCTGCCCTGCCAACGCGCAAAAATGTTCCCGGCAGCGTCTTCGCGGACCGTCAAACCTGCCTCACGCATCAGTTGTTTGACGTAGTCGCGGGCGGCCATGTCCGTGGGCGTAAAAACGATTCGGGTGACAGATGGCGCGGGGCTGTCGGAAAAGTTGGCCAGAGTGTCAAGTTCACCCTGCAGCGCCTGTGCGTCGACCTCAACTGGCGGTGATGGGTGCACGGTTCATCTCCTTGTAATAGATGTAGCGGCTGCTGTGTTTACCGGTTGCGGCAAACCACTGCGGCAGGTAGGGGGCCATCCAGATTGCATCTCCCGCCTGCACCGGATACCACTGCTCACCCAGCCGGTAAATGCCTTCACCGTCGAGCATGTAAAGGCCATGTTCCATAAAATGCATTTCTACCTGCGGCAGAGTCGCGCCGGGGACAAACTCGAATACATTGATGCCCCAGTCAAATTCGCTTGTATCAGGCAGCAGGGTTTGTAACAACGCACCGTCATCGCCGAGAAAAGGCAGTGCCGGTATGTTGCTTAAACTGTTGTGGAGCGCGTCCGGTGCTGGCAGCGCAGTATGGCTATAGGGTTTGCAGAACATCAGCAGAGTCGCCGCTGCTGGGGTATGGATGCGCCAGCTATTTGCAGCGGGCAAATAGACGTAGTCATCTTGCTGGCAGGACCATTGCCCGGTTGGTGTGCTGATTGTCGCTTGCCCCTCAAGGACCATCACAAAAGTTTGATCTGTGTCCCGTAGGGGAGTGAGATGCGCGTCTACCGAGCAGGTCACCAGGAGTTGGGAGAACTTCGCACCCAGCTCAGGCGAGATCATGACGACGCTGGAGCAGTTGTTCCAGCCGGGGAATATGATCGGCACATGAGATTCGGGCGCCATCAGGACATGATCAGCAGCGAGGTGAGTGCGACAGATTGCAGTGTTTTGCGGTGTTGTGGTGTTCATAGCTTGGCGGCGATTTCCTCAATCGTAAATTGCAGTGCGCAGAGGGCCCAGGCGACATCTTCCACCGTAACTGATTCGGCAGGATTGTGGCTGATGCCGTCTTTACAGCGCACAAATAACATGCCGATATCACAAACGTCCTGCATGGCCATCGCATCGTGCCCGGCACCGCTGCTGATGGTGGTGCTGGCGAGCGGCAGCCTGCTGAGGGCCGTGTGCATAGCCTCTTGAATGTGTCCAGCGCAATGTGCTGCACCGGCTTGGTGTATTGTGGTCATTTGCATCGACAGGTTCTCTTTTGTCAGAAGCGCTCGGGCGGCGGTGGCGTAAGACTCAACAAACCGTTCCAACATCGCTTCGTCGACACTGCGTGCGTCCAGGGATAGTTCGACCCGCCCGGATATCACGTTCACCGCGCCTGGATGTGCCTGGACTTTACCCACGGTGGCAGTCATCCCGAGTTCCTGGCTCAGGCGCTGGGCCAGCAGAATGCAATGAGCGGCGCCGACTAGCGCATCCTGGCGCATGGACATGGGTACGGTACCGGCATGCCCGGCGCGACCTTCGATGGTGATGGTGAAGCGCTGTGCTGCAGCGATGCTGTCCACAACCCCCAGAGGCAAATCAGCATCCTGCAGGATTGGGCCCTGTTCGATGTGCACTTCCAGATAGGCCAACAGATTTTTTGCGGGGCACGCGCTGGCGATGTCATCCGGGTCCAGTCCGTTTGCGTTGAACGCTTCCGCTACTGTCTCGCCTTGCTTGTCTGTCAGTGACCACCAGGCACTGTCCCAACTGCCGGCCCGTGCCCGGCTGGTCATTAACGTCGTCCCAAAACGCACACCTTCTTCTTCAGCGAAGCCGATAACTTCATAGTTCAGCGGTAGGTCGCGGCAGTTGTGTGCAGCTTCGATGCCCAGCAGAACCCCCAGGATGCCATCGTAGCGCCCGGCGTTGGGTACGGTATCCAGATGTGAACCGAGCAGCAGCCAGGGTTGGGTGGATTTGCTTTGCGCGGATTCGCCAATCAGACTGCCGGCGGCATCGATGCGAGTTTTCAGTCCCACTTCCTGCATCCAGGCGCTGACCACAGCATTTGTCTCCTGTTGCTCCGCGCTCAGGTACAGGCGCTGAATGCCGTCCGCCATGCTGCTCAACTGCGCGAGTTCATCACAACGAGCCATGACCCGGTGTGCGGCAGGAAGGCAACACTCTACTGCTGCTGGTAGTTCAACGGGTGGCATGCCACAGCTCCCAGAACATAGCCATCAGTGAACCTGTGGCCACCGGAAAATTGAGCAGCAGCGTCAGATAGTCCGGCAGAGTAAACCACCAGTTGTGCATGGCGTGCGGCACAAATTTTAAAAAGACCGCAACCACAGCGCAGATTGCCAGCATGCGGAGTGCTCGATTGCGCTCAGGTACAGCGTTGAGGATACGCAATCCGGTCAGGGCGATCATGGCAAACAACAGGCCTGTGGTGCTGTGTACCACGCCAGCGGGGATCGCTTGCAGTCCCAGAGCGAATATCGGTATGGAGCCCAGTAAGATCAATAAACCGGCGACAAAGTAGCCGACGTATCGGCTGGCAACTGCCGTGACCCGGATAACCCCGTTGTTCTGGCTGAACGTGGTGTTGGGGAAACCGCCTGCCAGGGCCGCCATGACAGAATTCAACCCGTCTGCCATCAGACCACCGCGCACGCGTTGCCAGTAACTCGGACCGCTGACGGAAACCCGCGACAACATCGACGTTGCGGTCAGGTCACCGACTGCTTCGGTCATGGTGACGAGGAAAATTGGCAATATGACCAGGAAAACACCCAGATCGAATGACAAGGGAAACGGCAGCCAGCGCAGGGTGAAAAATGCGGTGTCAGCCGCAGGCACGGATTGCACATCGCCACTGATGGTTGCTACGGCAATACCGGCGCTCAGGCCCAGCGAGATAGCGCCCAACCGCCACCAGGGATTGTTTCTGGTGGCGCACACAATGATGGTGGCGACAACAACCAGACCTTGTAACCACACCTGCATCGCTGCAGCAGGTGCTTGTTGGGTGGCGTGCAAAAAATTTCCGGCCGCGGTGAACAACAGCGAGGTACCAAGCAGAAAGACCGTGATACCGGTGACGACAGGTGTGATCACAAGGCGCAGCTTCTCAATGAAATAACCACCGAGCACAGTGCATGCGGCGCCGACACAGGCTGACCCCAACAGCGTGCCAAGCACTTGGGTATCCGTCATCCCCTGGTTCTGGAGCAGACTGCCGGCGTATATGAAGACGCCGATAAACGAAAAACTGGTCCCCTGGATAGCGAGCAAACCTGAACCGAATGGACCAATGCGCTGTATCTGGATCAGCGTTGCCAGCCCTGAGATGATCAGAGCACTGCTGATCACGTAGGTGGTCAGGCTGGTATCGAATTGCAGGCCGCGGGCGATGATTAATGGCGCAGTGGCGATGCTGACAACAATGGCCAGCAGGTGTGCGAGTGCCGCCAGCATTGCCTGCGGCGGCGGGGGCCTGTCGCTCAAGCCGTATAGCAATGTCCCGGCTTCTGCCGTGGTGGTTGTGGCGGTCACGGTTGTCGGTAATTCGTTTTGTCTGGAACTTTGTGCTTGTCTTTAGCTTTCTGTTTGTCAGAAAGATCCTGTTAGTCGGAAACTTTCTGGGAAACAACAAAGCAAGATTGGTGCCATCGGCAGGGCTGGTGAAATCCGCTGGTCAGGTAATTTCTTG
>JBCCUW010000299.1:0-5741 GCA_039196385.1 Pseudomonadota bacterium | reverse complement strand
GTGCCAGATGGTGTTGAAGGTTTTTTCTATGGTCACCAGCATCATAAAGGCGGTGCCAAAAAGAATGGCCAGACCAATGGTTGTTAAACCCCGGGCACGGTCGGCAAATTCGTTCAGCTTCTCCTGCACGACATCAGAGCTGCCGGGCACAAAATTCTGAAACACAAATGCCTGCACGGTCTGGCCCATTTCAGCATAGTCAGGCATCAAAGAGAAAATGGTGTATGCCACCGCCATCATCGGCACGACGGCAAACAAGGTGGTATAGGTCAGCGCGCCGGCTGAGGTCATGCAGTTGTGCTCAAAGAACTGTTCCCACATCTGCAAGGCGTGCCAGCGCACCACCTGCCAGAAAGCCTGCAGACGGCTGCGGATACTGATTTCACTGGTGCTTATTTCAGACATGGTTCTTTCATGGTTGTTTCATGATGCTTGCATGATTTTTCTGTGCTTCGTCCGTGATTCTTCTGTGCTTCTATCTGCCGCGCCCTTTACAATGGCGTCTCACCATCTGTGCTGAAGAGATCATGCCTAAGGCCACCATTTATCACAATCCACGTTGCTCAAAATCACGCCAGACCCTGGCCCTGCTTGAGGCGCACAACGTTGCGGTAGAAGTCATTGAATATCTGCAAACGCCACTGTCAATGGCAACCCTGCAGACGCTCAGTGAGCAGTTGAACATGGCGCCGCGTCAATTCATGCGCAGCAAAGAGGCAGCCTACCGCGAGCGGGATCTGGGATCACCCGACATCAGTGATCACGAGCTGTTCGAAGCTATCATCGCAGAGCCCATTCTGCTGGAAAGACCAATTGTCGTGATGCAGGACCGCGCCATCCTTGGGCGTCCGCCGGAAAACGTACTGGCCCTCATTGAACCGGCAAAACCAACCGCGTAACGAGATCGCAACACGACACGCGGAAAACAGAGCAAAAAACGCAACAAAAGACACACACCAAAAGACACAAAAAAAACAGGAGCCCGGGATTGAGCAGTACACCCTATATTCTCATCCTTTACTATTCGCGCAGCCAGGGAACGCATAACCTCGCCCTGCATATTGCACGGGGCATTGACCAGGTGTCGGGTATCGACGCCAGACTGCGCACAGTACCCGAGGTCAGCACCGCGGTTGAACGCACAGCGCCACCGATTCCCACCGAGGGTGCCGTCTATTGCAGCAAAGACGATCTGGCCGACTGCGCGGGTCTCGCTCTGGGCAGCGCGACCCGCTTCGGCAATATGGCCGCCCCGATGAAGTACTTTTTGGACACCACAGCGGATTTGTGGATGCAGAATACGCTGGTCGGCAAACCTGCCACGGTATTCTGCTCGACAAATTCTATCCATGGTGGCCAGGAGAGTACTCTGCTGACCATGATGGTGCCGTTGTTCCACCACGGCATGTTCATCATGGGGCTCCCTTACGCAGAACCCGCCATGAACGAAACGTCCACAGGTGGCACCCCATACGGTGTGACACATTTGGGTAAGTCCGGCGACAATCTGTCAGATCACGAGGCAGACCTGGCTGTGGCGACCGGCAGACGCCTGGCTCACCTGGCGCTGCAGGTCACATGAACGCGTCGCTCCAGGGGTGGATGTTTCTGAATCTGTTCTGCATGGGGAGTATTGCCGGTGTTGTCGGCCTGCGGCAGTTTTTTGTTGCGCCGCTCAGCGAACCAGGTACTAATCTGGCCTGGTACCTGATGCAGATGTTACCCATTCTGGCCACCCTGCCGGGACTCCTGCGGCTCCACTTGAACAGCACTTTTTTTCTCTGCATGGGTTCGTTGCTGTACTTTATCCAGGGTGTACTGTGGGCGTTCGAGCCCGCAGATCGTGTATTCGGCGGGTTTCAGATTTTCTTTTCGCTCGCCCTGTGTGTCTGTTCGGCACTACTGATCCGTAAGATCCGCGAACAAAGCAGCTGAGCGTCATTTGCGCTGCGCGACGCCGTCTTGTGCTGCGCCACGACACTCGCCAGCGCCCGCAGACCTTGGTAAATTCTTCCGCAGGGAGAAATGATTATGAGTCAGCAGGAAGCCCAGGCCGAATTGGCCGCAGCCGTACAAGATCTGCGCGCAGAAGGTGACGAACTTTATGCGCTGATGAAAGACAGCGACACCGGATTCTGGACCCAGACCTCTTCTTTCAAGAACTGGACGGTCTGGGATGTGATCGCGCATCTACACTATTCGGATAACATGGCCTTAACCTCGGTGTCAGGGCCGGAGGCGTTTAAAACCATGGTCAAAGGTATGAGCCGCAGCAAGTCCATGCGGCAGGCTACCAGCGAATGGCTGACCGAAGACGGGCATTCCATCACAGGCCCAGACCTGCTGGAGCGCTGGCGCAACATGTTTTTGACTTTGTGCGACGCCCTGCAGAACGCAGATCCAGGTGAGCGTTTCAGTTGGTTCGGTCCGGGTATGAAAGCCCGCATGTTTGCCACTGCACGGCAAATGGAAACCTGGGCCCATGGGTGGGAAATTTACGATCTCATGGGCCAACCCCGCCAGCATCAAGATCGCATCAAAAACATTGTCACCATCGGCGTACGCACCTACGGATGGACGTTCACCAATCGTCAACTTGAAATCCCTGAGCCGCAGCCATATGTCGAGTTAACCGCGCCGTCCGGCGCAACCTGGACGTTTAATGACGCCTCGTCACCCCACAGTGTGAAAGGTGAGGCGGTTGAATTCTGCCAGGTGGTAACGCAGGTGCGCCACGTTGCGGACACCGGTCTACAGGTGAGCGGCGATAACGCCCGGGCCTGGATGGAAATCGCCCAGTGTTTTGCTGGAGGACCGGAAGATCCACCGGCGCCAGGCTCCCGCGTACCCCAGACTTAATCGAGAATACCGAGGCACAACATGCAGAACGCCTTACGTTTTACTATCGCCGCAGCTGTGGGCCTGGTCCTGCTGGGTTGCCAGCAGACCGCAACTCCGCCGGTGACAGAAAATACCGCCACTGAACCGTTAGAGACTGCAGCAGGATCCACGGGGGAACCCACAACCGAACCCGCCGCCACGGCGCCACTCCTCGAGGGGATTGGTCCCCTGGAATTTCCCATCAGCACCGACAATCCTGTTGTACAGCAGTACTTCAATCAGGCGCTGACCCTGGCATTTGGGTTTAACCACGCCGAAGCGGTACGCTCTTTCAAAGAAGCCGCGCGGCGCGATCCCACCTGTGGCATCTGCTGGGCGGGCGCAGCACTGGCCTTGGGCCCCAACATCAACGCGCCAATGTCCGCGCAAGCCGTCGAACCTGCCTGGGCGGCGGTAGAACAAGCGTTGAGCCTGAAAGCCTTTGAAACCCCAAAAGAACAGGCCCTGATCGACGCCATTGCGACGCGTTATTCTGAAGACGGCGAAGGTCGCAGCACGCTGGACCTGGTGTATGCCGGCGCGATTGCCGGGGTTGCCGAGCGCTTCCCGGAGGATCTGCATATCCGCACCTTACATGCTGAAGCGTTAATGGACCTGATGCCCTGGGAGTACTGGCTGGACGATGGCAGCCCGGCCAACAATCACACCAACACGCTTGTCAATGAACTTGAACACGTCATCGCCGCAGATCCGGATCACCCCGGGGCACTGCATCTATACATCCACGTGATGGAGCGTTTTGAACCGCACAAAGCAGTCAGCGCCGCAGACAACCTGGGTGATCTGGTGCCGGTTGCGGGTCATCTGGTGCACATGCCGTCGCACATCTATCTGCGTGTTGGCCGTTACGCCGATGCGGTTGAAGCGAACGCTCTGGCGGCCGCCGCAGACGAAGACTACATCGCGCAGTGTAACGCGCAGGGTTTGTACCCCGCCGCCTACTACCCGCACAACATCCACTTTCTGTGGTACGCCGCCATGATGGAGGGGCGCCAAGCACTGGCCATCGATAGCGCACTGAAACTCGCCGAGCGGGTGCCAGTAGAGGTGGCTAAACAAATGGGCGCATTACAAAGCTACATTGCTGTACCAATTTACACCTATGTTCGCTTCGGCATGTGGGATGAAGTGCTGGCACTGCCGGAAATCGACCCGGAGTTGCCTTTTGCTTATGCCATGCAACACTACGGTCGCGGGCTGGCGCACGCTGCCAAAGGTGACTTGGATGCCGCACAACGCGAGTTACGCGCATTGAGTCAACTCGCCGCCAGCGACGCACTCCAGAATCTGGTTATGCGCCGGCCGCAGGTCACCGAGGATCTGTTAGGTATCGCCGCAAATCTCGTTGATGCACGCATCAGTCGTGCAACACAGAATCACAAAGCTGAGTTGGCCGCGTTGCGTCAGGCTGTCGCTTATCAGGATAAGCTGCCATACACTGAACCGCCCTTGTGGCACTACCCCATCCGTCAGGCTTTGGGAGATGCGCTGCTGCGCAACAATCAACCTGAGGCTGCGCTGGCAACTTTTGCAGAAGACCTGGTGCACTTCCCGCTCAATCCCTGGTCACTCTACGGTACCGAGTTAGCCCAGGCTGAGCTGGGCACGAACGACGACGAATTGAGCGCGCGGCGGGCTCATGCCTGGCGCAACGCAGACATCGAGCCAACAGTCGCCTGGTAGCCGGCCCAGGCCCAATTTTGCACACCCCGCAGAGGAAAAGCCCATGAAAGTTGTTGATGCCATTGCGCACGCCATGAAAGCTGAAGGGGTCGACGTCCTCTTCGCCTATCCCGTCAATCCGCTGATCGAAGCGGCTGCTAAAGTCGACATCCGCACCGTGATCGTGCGGCAAGAACGCATTGGTCTGCACATGGCTGACGCCTATTCACGCCTGTCATCCGGCGATAAGATCGGCGTATTCTGCATGCAGCACGGCCCGGGCGCGGAGAACGCCTTTGGTGGCGTGGCCCAGGCCTACTCGGAATCCGTCCCGATTCTGGTGATCCCAGCGGGTTATCCGCGACGGCTGGCACACTACTACCCCAATTTCAATTCCACCTTGAACATGCAGCATGTCACTAAGTGGGCCGAGCCGATCACCATGGGCAAGGCGGTTCCCGAGGTTCTACGCCGCGCCTTTTTTCAACTGCGCAATGGCCGTCCAGGCCCCGTGCTGCTGGAGGTTCCGCTGGACGTTTTTGGTGAGGATGTGCCGGACACCTGGAACTATGCGCCCGCCTACAGTGCCAAAAGCGCACCGGACCCGGCAGCCCTGAGTGAAGCCGCAAAGGTGCTGGCACAAGCGGAACACCCGGTGATCTACGCGGGCCAGGGTGTGCACTACGCCAAAGCCTGGGATGAACTGAAAGTCCTCGCAGAAACCTGGAACATTCCGGTCACCACCAGCATTGAAGGCAAAAGTGCTTTTCCGGAAGATCATCCTCTGTCCCTCGGCAGTGGCGGCCGCGCCAATCCCCGGCCGGTAAAGCGCTTCTTAGAAGAAGCGGATGTCATTTTCGGCATCGGCTGCAGTTTTGCCCTCACCGGTTTTGGGGTACAGATGCCCAAAAACAAAACCATCATCCATGCCACCCTGGATCCACTTGATCTGAACAAAGACATCCCCGCACAGTATGGCCTGATCGGTGACGCGAAGCTGACGCTGACTGGATTGTTGAACGCGATGCAAGGCCTGGACCGCAGCCAGGCTGATGCACGCAGCAATGAAGCGCAACGCATTGCCGGGCTGCGCGAAGAATGGTTGGGCGAATGGCTGCCCAAGCTCACCAGCAACGATACACCCATCAATCCCTATCGAGTGCTGTGGGAGTTGAATC
>JBCCUW010000298.1:0-5133 GCA_039196385.1 Pseudomonadota bacterium | reverse complement strand
GTGGCAGGTCCCATATAGTCGTCGGCCTGGGTGACCAATACCCGTTTGCCTGCCAGTTTGGTGCCCGGCGTATCATTCGGTTGTGTCATATATTTGTGCCTTATCCCAATCAGTGATACCAGTGCTTGGTTCTAGCATACCTGATAGGGGCGCGTTAAGGTTGCGCTCGGCAGATTCAACAGTAAGCTCAACGAAGTTGGAGAGAGGGTAAGAAGCAGGGTTCGTGGAAGTTTTGCAGCTGGTTATCAGCGGTATTTCTCAGGGTTGCGTTTACGGTCTAATCGCACTGGGTTTTGTACTCATTTATAAAGCCACCGAAATGGTCAACTTTGCCCAGGGCGACATCATGATGCTGGGTGCTTACGTGGCCATTACCTTTATCAGCATCTGGGACTGGCCGTTCTGGTGGGCCTTGCCCGCCACGATCATGACGATGGCCGTGGTCGGCATCATTCTGGAGCGTGCGCTCCTGCGTCCGATGATTGGTGAACCACACTTTGCCGTGCTGATGTTGACCATCGGTCTGGGTTTTGTGCTGCGCGCTGTGGCGGGCGCCATCTGGGGCAACGAACCCCGCGCGCTGCCGACACCCTATGTGGGCGAGGTCCTCAATATCGGTCCCGCGGTGATCGGCTATGAGAATCTTGCCATCATCTTCGGCACTGCCACGCTGTGTCTGCTGATCTGGCTGTTCTTCCGTTTTACCCGGCTGGGCATCGCCATGCAGGCGGCGTCGCAGAATCAACTGGCGGCGTTTTATGTAGGTATACCGGTAAAACGGATGTACTCCCTCGTCTGGGCGTTATCAGCCGCTATTGCTGGTTTGGCCGGCGTGCTGACCGCACCGGTCTCGCTGGTCGACCCGCTCATCGGGTTTGTCGGCATTAAGGCATTTGCTGCCGCCATTGTCGGTGGTTTCGGGAGTATGCCCGGGGCTATTCTGGGTGGCTTGTTAATCGGTCTCATGGAACAGTTTGCCGGGCTGTACCTGCCGCCGGGATTTGCTGACATGAGCGCCTATGTGCTGTTGCTGGTGATGCTGCTGATCCGGCCTCAGGGCTTGTTTGCCACCATGCAGAAAAAGAAAGTGTAGGGCCGGTGCATGCGATTTATCCGCAAAGTTTCATATGAGCAGGACATCAACCTGGTTAAACATAGTGGCCACATTCTCTGGTATGGCCTGTTGCTCCTGGTCGTGTGTACCGGGCCGTTGTGGCTTGATCGTTTTCTGATGGGCGAGTTCAGTCTGGTATTTATTTACGCGATTGCCGGTCTAGGGCTGATGCTGCTGGTGGGCTACACCGGGCTGGTCAGTCTGGGGCATGCTGCGTTTCTGGCGATAGGTGCTTATACCCACGCTTATCTCCTTAACCTGGGCGTGCCTTTGCCTGTGGCGATGCTTAGTGCTGCATTGTTCAGTGCCATGATTGGCGGTCTGGTTGGCATTCCGGCATTACGCATGACGGGTATCTACCTGGCGGTGGCAACACTGGCGTTTGCCGTGATTGTTGAGCAGGTGCTGGTGAATTGGGAATCGGTCACCGGTGGTTTTCGCGGCATGGCAGTGCCCCGACCAGAGTTGTTTGGGGTGCAGTTGGGATCGCCGATGGCATTTTACTTTCTCTGTCTGGGATTGTTGTTCGTCTCGCTGCTGTTGGTGATGAATATTCTGCGCAGTCCGGCGGGCCGGGCGATGACCGCGGTGCGCGATTCAGAAACTTCCGCAGAGAGCATGGGTGTGCATCTGGCCAGAACCAAAACCATGGCGTTTGCCCTTTCGGCTGCCTTCACAGGCCTGGCTGGTGCGTTGTTTGCCCACCGCCTGACCTATCTGGCGCCGGATGCCTTTACCCTCATCACGTCTATTCAGCTGCTGCTGATGGTGGTTGTTGGCGGTCTTGGATCGCTGCACGGGGTGATCTTCGGCGCCATTTTCATCGGTCTGTTGCCGCAAGGCATTGCGATACTGCGTGATACAGTGCCCGCCTCAGTCGCGCAGATACCGGGCCTTGAGCCGGCTATTTTTGGCTTGATCCTGATCCTTTTCCTGATCTACGAACCCCAGGGGATTTATGGGCGCTGGCGTAAAGTTCGCCTGTTCTTCGAAGAGTTTCCGCTTTACCGCAAAGCAACGTACAAGCGTCAGAAATCCTTTTTGCGGACGGAGCGGCTCCATTGACCTTGCTGCAGGCAGACAATATCTCGGTGCATTTTGGCGGGGTGAAAGCGGTGCAGGAGCTGTCCTTTACGGTGGAAGAGGGTGAGGTCTTCAGCATTGTGGGCCCCAATGGTGCCGGCAAAACCACTATCTTCAACCTGATCAGCAGAATTTACGACGTGACCCAGGGACAGATTACGTTTGCCGAACAGGACATTACCCACGTGCCAACCCACAAAGTGGCGGAGCTGGGCATCGCCCGCACTTTTCAGAATACAGAACTTTTTGAGCAGGAAACCGTGCTCAATAATCTGTTAATCGGCTGCCACACGCATCGGCAAACCAATCTGTTCAGCGAGATGTTGTTTCTCCCCGGCGTACGTCGACAGGAACTGGCCTTTCGTCAGCGGGTAGAAGACGTGATCGATCTCCTGGATCTGCAGGGTTATCGCGATCAGGTCATTGCGAATCTGCCTTACGGGGTCCGCAAGATGGTCGAGATTGCCCGGGCGTTGTGTCTGCAGCCTCGCCTTTTATTGTTGGATGAACCTTCGTCGGGGCTGAATCCTGAAGAAACGGACGACCTGTCTTTCTGGCTGGAAGACATCAACCAGGAGCTGGGGATTACCGTGATCATGGTTGAGCATGACATGAACCTGGTCAGCCAGGCGTCGGATCGGGTGATGGCTGTAGCGGACGGTCAACTGCTGACCGTGGGCGAACCGCAGGCGGTGCAATCGCACCCTGAGGTTTTGCGTGCATATCTGGGGGATTGAAGCAAGGTGACTGCTCTGCTCGACATCAAGAATATTGAAACCTACTACGGCCCGGTCATGGCCATTCGAGGCGTCAGCATGCAGGTGCCTCAGGGCAAGATAGTGTCCCTGCTGGGCGGCAATGGTGCGGGCAAAACGACCGTATTGAAAACGATCAGTGGCGCCATGGACCCGCAGAAAGGCAGTGTGACTTTTGACGGCATGGAAATTCAGGGTCGCGATCCCGACTGGGTAGCGCGCCAGGGCATTGCACATGTACCGGAAGGGCGTGAAGTGTTTCCGTTTCTGTCGGTTGATGAAAACCTGCGGATGGGCGCGTTCTCCCGGCGAGACAATGAAGTGCAACAGGATATTGAGATGGTGTACAACTATTTCCCTGTGCTGCAGACCCTCAGCCGTGCACAGGCTGTCAACCTGTCTGGTGGTCAACAGCAGATGCTCGCCATCGGGCGGGCGTTGATGTTGCGACCACGCCTGATGTTGCTGGATGAACCCTCGCTGGGTTTGTCGCCCAAGTTGGTGCAGGAGATCAGCCAGATTATCCAGCGCCTGAACGAAGAGCAGGCTGTGACGGTGTTATTGGTTGAGCAGAACGCACGCATGGCGTTGCAGGTGGGAGATTACGGCTATGTGATGGAAGTGGGCCGTATTGTCATGGAGGACTCGTGTGAGCGGCTGCGCGAGGCGACGGATATCCAGGAGTTTTATCTGGGTATGAAAGATCAGGGTGTGCGCGGCCGGCGGCGTTGGAAACAGCGCAAAACCTGGCGCTAGGAGTGGGAGTTGATGTCAGACAGGAGCAGGTTGTGTCATGAGTGAGCTGGTTGTCCACGGCTGCACGACCATCAGCCAGTTGTTCTGGGATCGGGTCACCCGTTATCCCGACAAGCTGGCAATGCGCGAAAAGGACTTTGGTATCTGGAACGAGTACACCTGGCACGACTACGGACAACACGCGCGCTGGGTGGGCTGTGGGCTGAAAGCTCTTGGCCTGCAGCGTGGTGATGTGTGCTCCATCGCTTCTGAAGTGAACAAAGAATGGTTGTTCGCCGATTTGGGCGTCATTGGCATAGGCGGGGTGACCAATGGTGTTTATCCGACGGATGCGGCCAATCAGGTGGAGTACCTCATCGCCGACAGTGGTACGCGGTTCTACTTTGCTGAAGATGAAGAGCAGTTGGATAAAGTGTTGGAGGTGCGTGAACGTACGCCGA
Source organism: Pseudomonadota bacterium (assembly GCA_039196385.1). Classification (GTDB taxonomy): domain Bacteria; phylum Pseudomonadota; class Gammaproteobacteria; order Pseudomonadales; family Azotimanducaceae; genus UBA4421. The sequence goes on along the minus strand of JBCCUW010000298.1, from coordinate 985 downwards.
CACTGCAGAAGATTGTTATTTTTGATATGGAAGGGCTGCGTGACTTCCGTGATGAGCAGTGCATCAGTTTTGCTGAGCTGATTGAACTGGGCAAACAGTATGATCAGCAGCATGTGGGCTTGTGGGAGCAGGAGATTGAGTCGGCGCAGCCTGACGACCTGATGGTATTGACCTACACCTCGGGTACGACGGGGCCGCCAAAAGGTGCCATGATCAGTCAGGCCAACATGTTGTTTATGGCGGCTAATCTGCAGGAAATTTACGGCGTGCTGCCCACCGACGAACAACTGGGTTTTCTGCCGCTGGCGCACGTAGCGGGGCGCATGTTTTACACCTTTCTGGCCATTGAATCCGTATCGGTGGTTAATCTGGTGGAAGGCTCAGAGACTGCCGTAGCGGACCAGCAGGAGATTGCGCCCACGATTCACTTTGCAGTACCACGGGTCTGGGAAAAGCAGTACTCGCTGATCAACATCAAACTAAAAGAGGCAACAGCGCTCGGCCGCTGGGCTTATGGCTTGGCCATTGGTGTGGGGGGACAGGTTGCCGCCCGCACCAAGGTCGGCGCAAAGCCCGGTCTGGGCCTGGCGCTGCTACACCGCATACTCGATTTCCTGGTATTGAAGAACATCAGAATTTTGCTGGGCATTGATCAATGCCGCTGGCTGTCCACAGCGGCCGCGCCCATCGCACCGGATCTGATTGAATGGTACTGGGCGCTGGGCAAACCCATGTATGAGGTGTATGGACAAACGGAATGCACCGGCATTGCCACCGCCAACGTGGCCGGCGCTAACCGGGTGGGCTCGGTCGGGCGGGCAAATGCAGGGGTAGAGGTCACCTTGTCTGAGCAGGAGGAAATTCTGATCCGCGGCCCGGGTGTGATCAAGGGGTACTGGAACAAACCGGAGAAAACTGCAGAGACCTTTGTGCAAGGCTGGCTGCACACCGGTGATGTGGGCCGCATCGATGATGATGGTTACGT
>JBCCUW010000297.1:0-5760 GCA_039196385.1 Pseudomonadota bacterium | reverse complement strand
CTTACCGATGGCCCACCCAACTTGCATCTTTCTCTCGCAAACCCGGATAGCAAACCCGGATCACGCGTCTCCTTGCAAACGCCTCCTCGCAATCGCTTTCTTGCAACCGGTACGCCGCCAAAGTTAGCCTAGCCACATCCACCCGCAATGAGAGTCGAAACCTATGCAGATTGGCGCAGTGATGCCGCACAACGAAATTGGAACTGACCCTGGCGCCATAAAGGCTTATGTCCAGGGTCTGGAAAGCCTCGGCATGACACACATGCTGCTGTACGACCATGTTCTGGGCGCCGACCCTGATCGCCCGGGAGGTTTCACCGGGCCTTATGACAAAGACATTCAGTTTCACGAGCCGTTTACCACCTTTGCGTTTGTCGCCGCCGTGACCAGTCACATCGAGATGGTTACCAATATCCTGATTCTGCCTCAACGCCAGACAGTGCTGGTCGCAAAACAAGCGGCGGAGGTTGCCATCCTGTCAGAAAACCGCCTGCGCCTTGGGGTAGGCACCGGCTGGAACAAGGTCGAGTACGATGGTCTGGGTATTCCATTCACAGCCAAGGGCCCGCGCCAGGAAGAGCAGGTTGAGTTGCTCAAAATGCTCTGGCAGGAAGATAGTCTTAATTTCCAGGGTAAGTTTCACAACATCGACCGGGCCAGCATCAACCCAAGGCCCAGCCAGACCATACCCATCTGGTTCGGCGGCTCTGCCCCTGCATTGTTGGACCGGGCTGCACGTCTTGGAGACGGCTGGATGCCGCTGGGGGGACCCGGTGAGGGGTCCCGTCAGGCCATTGAACAATTGCAACAAGCACGCACAGCAGCCGGCTTAGATTGGCAGGGATTCGGTATCCAGGCCCAGGCCATGTATGCCGGAGGCGATCCTGAGCGGTGGGCGAGTCACGCAGATAAGTGGCGCAATCTCGGCGCCAGTCATCTGGCCGTGCGCACAGACAGCGCTGGTCTCGAAGGGATTGATGCCCACCTGCAGGCTGTCGAGCAGTACCTGCAATCCGTGCAGTAGACCCGCGCGTCGCGCGGCATCAGCATAAAGGTCAGATCAGGCGGTCACCGCTTGTTGCTCAACCCGTTGTGCATGCTCGCGGAAACGCGGGGTGAGAGGCCGGCCCATGGCATAAGAGTCGAGTACAAATTCACGAATGACTGAGCGGATAACCGTTGAATCGGTGAGCTCAGACAAGAGCTCTTTCAGCAGTCCCGCTTCAATTTCAGCCTCAAATTGGCTTTCGTAGGGCCCTACATCAATGCCCTCACGGGTTTGGAAAAACCAGTTGCCGCTGCCTTCCATAAAAACCCGCTCCGAGCGGAACCAGGCCATCGGCGCTTCTGCGCCGCGGGCCACTTTGTGGTTGGGTTGTTGTGGCTGTGCCATGCATGCGTTCCGTCAAATGAATAGGCAAATTCTGCGTGACGGGTTCTGGCATGTATGTGTTCAACCATCGGGCATTTGTAACCGAATCATTAACAAACGTAAGCAGCTGATTAAACGCGCCGCACAATCAACACACAAGCCGCCCAACTTGCGCGGTTTATTGACGTCCAGCGCGCTCCGACCCGTTAGCCGCCAGCGTTTTCCAATAAGCGGTCAATGCGCCCAGAGAGCTTTTCAATGGTCGAACCACTCATTGGTGCAACCAGTTGATCCACACCGAGAGCACGATATTCAGCAATCGTGTCAGCATTCACAGGGTGCCTGTTGGGACTGATAATCAGCGCAATGTCCTCACGGCTGCGACCAGCTGCACTCAACTCCGCCTCCAGCAGTGGCAGTTGCTCTGCGAGCATCTGGGGGGTGAGGTCAAAGCCGTACCAACCCTGGCCTTTTTGCGCAACCCGGCGCAATGCAGCCTTGCTTTCGCCGCCGACAATAATGGGTGGGTGCGGTGTCTGTACCGGCTTTGGATTAAAGTAACAGGGAGCCAGTTGCACGGTCGGTCCAGTGAACTCCGCAATGCCTTCCGACCAGAGCGCTTTCATTGTGTCGATATATTCGTCACACAACCGCCCGCGCTGGGAAAAGTCAACGCCAAGATTGTCGAACTCTTCTTTCAGCCAGCCTACGCCAATGCCGAAATCGACCCGCCCGCCAGAGAGGTAGTCCACATCGGCGACCATTTTTGCCGTGTAGACTGGTTGCCGCTGGGGTACTAGACAAATCCCCGTGCCCAGGCGCAGCTTGGAGGTGTGCGCAGCAATAAAGGTCATTGCTGTGAAGGGATCCAGCAACCCTTCCGGATCCCCCGGGATACGGCCGTTGTCACTGTATGGATAGCTGGAAGCGTGGTCGGGAAAAAACATGACATGTTCCGGTAGCCAGATCGCGTGGATGTCCTTGTCTTCCAGCAACTGCGCTGCGTCGCGGATAAATCCGGCTGCAGTGTGTTGGCTGAAACCCATTGCGAGTCCAATTTTCACGGTTAGTCTCCTCATACTTAAACCGCGGCATTCTGACACGGAATGAGCCACGAGACAGCCCTGACCAGAAAAGTCACCGGCGCCTCGGGCGCGCCGGTACTGCGACCTATGGACACACTCTTTTAAAGCACCATGTGGATGGCGCTCAATCAGTCAGATTCGGATCTGAAAACCCTGTACAACCCCAGCAGAATGATGGCGCCGACCGTGGCCAAACCAACACTGGCGAGATTAAAGCCCGTGACATCACCGAGCCCCAGCAGGGACCCCAGATAACCACCAACGAACGCGCCTGCAATGCCGATCAGTATGGTGACAAATATTCCACCCGGATCTTTGCCGGGCATGATGAATTTAGCTAGCGCACCGACCACAAGACCCAATATCAACCACGTCAGGATTCCCATGCTTTCTCCTTCAGGATGTTTGCTTATCGCTTTTTGCCTGCACTTTTTTGCGCTTTCTTGTCGTTCTGTTATTGCCCTGCGTCTTGCGTATGCCAGGCACCACAATAGTGCGCCTGACCGCGGGCCGAGACAATTGCCGGCCGTGTGAATTAACCAGGCTTTTACATTCAGACAGAATCCACGACAAACTAAACTACTGTGCGGACTGAATCCGGAAAGGTACAATAGGAACGCCGAAGTCATGTAGTTAAACCCCTGCAACAAGTCAGATCAGAAATAGTCTCCAATGCCGCCGAGCGCCTGATCCTGGTGGATAGTGACGACGTGGAAATTGGCACCCTGGACAAACAATCCTGCCACGATGGTGCTGGCACTCTGCATCGCGCGTTCTCCCTGTTTGTGTTTAACCCTTTGGGTGAGCTTCTGATTCAGCAGCGCGCACCCGGCAAACGGCTGTGGCCCGAATACTGGTCAAATTCGTGTTGCTCGCACCCGCGCCAGGGCGAAACAATGGAGTTTGCGGTCCAACGCCGCAGCCAGCAGGAATTGGGTTTTGCCACCCCAATGCAGTTTGTGTACAAGTTCGAATACAGTGCTCAATTTAGAGACCTTGGCAGCGAACACGAACTGTGTTCCGTATTTGTCGGCCAATTTGCCGGCGAACCGCATGTTAACGCCACCGAAATCATGGACTGGTGCTGGTGTCCCGTTGCGCAACTGGAAGCGCAATTGCAGAACGAACCAGAAAAATTTACACCGTGGTTTAAACTTGAATGGCAACACCTGCAAAGCGAGTTTGCCCCGCTGATAAACGCCTTCGCAGAGGCTTAAACCAGCAGCAACCGGACAACACTGACAGACACCAAATAACCGATTCAGCGCTCGAACTTCGGCACCAGGAATTATAGAATGCGCACGCGTTTGAACTGTGGATACAAGCACTCAATTCGGAGATTGCATGGCAAATCTTAAAATCGGCATTAGCGGGTTCGCGAGCTATCTGCCGTCCAACCGGGTCCAATTGTCAGAATGGTGTCAGTGGACCGGCGATCAGTTCGACAAAATACGCTCCGTGGTGGGCACCAGTTTCCGTATGCGCAGCGCTAATGAAAACGCTTACACGATGGCGGCCACCGCAGTGCTGCGCCTGATTCAGCAATACAACATCAACCCCCAGGATATTGGCTATCTGGCGTTGGGTACTGAGTCCAGTACCGATAACTCCGCCGGCGCGGTTATTGTTAAGGGAATGGTCAACGACGCCCTGCGCATCCTGGGCAAACCACCCATCAGCCGTGCTTGTGAGGTACCGGAGTTTAAACATGCCTGCCTCGGCGGCGTTTATGCAATGAAGGCTGCAACGCGGTATCTGGCCACCGACGGCCAGAACAAAACAGCTATTGTCGTATGTTCGGATATCGCAGAGTACGAGCGTGCGTCTTCCGGCGAACCCACCCAGGGTGCGGGCGCCGTTGCCATGCTGATCGAGCCTGATGCCAAACTGCTAACGGTAAACCTGGACACCTGCGGCAGTGCTTCCGCCTACCGCGGGCCGGACTTTCGTAAGCCCTTTGTGCGTTTCATGCACCAGGATGAAGGACCATATAAACAGCCGCGAGATTTTCCCGTCTTCAACGGCAAGTATTCCACCACCTGCTACGTTGACGAAGTACTTGCCGCAGCGCGGGACATGTTCTCGCGCGTCGCCACCAAACCCAGCCGCTTCATGCGCAGCATGGTGGCCAGCTTCCTGCACCGACCTTATCAGCGTATGGCCGAAACCGGCCTGGCATTTACGTTTCTCCTGGCACTGGCGTTGGGTGATGCGGATGACCAGCAGGAATTACTGATGTATGCACAGAACGCCGACGTCGACGTTGACGGCCTCATCACCGAACTGGTCAGCGAACCCGACGTCTATCAGTTGGTGGAAGAAGGTAACATTGGCGAGGAGATTTATCCCCTCAGCTCCAAAGTGGCCAAACACTTTCGCGACACCGCCAGGTTCTCAGAGTTGATGACAGATCTCGGCAGCGCGCAAATGAAGGAAGTTGGCAATCTCTACACGGCATCTCTACCGGCATGGATGGCCGCCGGTATCGAGAGCGCACTGCATCAGAAAGCAGAACTGGCCGGCGAACAGATTCTGACGATTGGCTACGGCAGTGGTGACGCGGCGGAAATTATACCCATGCAATTTGTTGAAGGATGGCAGGACGCCGCCAGCAAGATCGAATTTGCCGCTCAATTGGACAACGCGGTAGATGTTTCTGAACTCGGCTACAACACGCTCCATGACGCGTTGGATAACTCACCAACCACGCATCGCTCCGGTGTTTTTGTGATTGACCGGGTTGGTTCCGGTGACGCCAACTACGATGACCGGGGTATCGAGTACTACCAGTACATTTCCTGAACGGCCTTCATTGGGCAGTACCGCGCGGATTGGGCGAAGCTTTCGGTCGCGGTTTGGCACTGCTCGGATTGGCTAAGGTAAACCGGTCAAACCAGGCATCCGCGGTAATATCGGTGCGCGCACGCATGCCCGCCTTGATCCGTTTCAGTCCGTGGCCCTCATAACCAGCTAATTGTTCTGCCAATTGCCGCCCCCGTTGCAGCAACTGCGCATCGTCGACGCAAAGTTGCGCGACGCCAAGGCGAACCAGTTCTGGACCGTTAAGACGTTCGCCAAGCAATGCCAGGGTGGCCGTGACACTTTCTGTGTGGCGTAAACTCAACCAGGCCAGGTTGTAGGGGGCCGCCATACCAATCTGCACCTCGCCCACCTGCAGGTAAGCATCTTCACCTACGGCCAACAGATCACAAGCCAGCGCCAGCGCCGCGCCCCCGTTGATCGCATAGCGTTGCAGCACACCGATGGTGGTTTTGCTGGTATTAAACAGCGCCCGGTGCGCAG